>NZ_JBHVCT010000155.1:0-7777 GCF_042803195.1 Streptomyces sp. NPDC057428 | reverse complement strand
ACCCTCCTGGCCACCTGGACCGGCGCCTGCTCGATATGCGGCCAACCCGCACCAACCCCCGAACCACACCACAGGATCTAACAAAGCCCTACTAGTTACGGGTCTACTTTTCCTCAGTCTAGCCAACTAGCCGGGCGGCAAGTAAGTGTCGGGTCGGCGGACCGGGCACAAGGGGATCAGGGGAAAGAGAACATGGCGGAACTGAAGAGGGCGGCGGCCGGTCCGGCCGAACCGCAGGCGCGGAGCGTCAGGGTGGTGGTACTCGCCCTCATGATCACGATGCTGCTGGCCATGCTCGACAACCTGATGGTCGGCACCGCGATGCCGACCATCGTCGGCGACCTGGGCGGACTGGAACACCTGTCCTGGGTGGTGACGGCCTACACCCTGGCCACCGCGGCCTCCACGCCGATCTGGGGCAAGCTCGGCGACATGTACGGGCGCAAGGGAATCTTCCTGACGTCCATCGTGATCTTCCTGATCGGCTCGGTGCTGAGCGGCATGGCCCAGGACATGGGCCAGCTGATCGGCTTCCGCGCGGTCCAGGGCCTCGGCGCGGGCGGTCTGATGGTCGGCGTCATGGCGATCCTCGGCGACCTGGTGCCCCCGCGCGAGCGTGGGAAGTACCAGGGCATGATGGCCGGCGTGATGGCGATCGCCATGATCGGCGGACCCCTGGTCGGCGGCACCATCACCGACCACCTGGGCTGGCGCTGGAGCTTCTACATCAACATCCCGCTCGGCGTGCTCGCGCTGGCGATGGTGACCGCCGTGCTGCACCTGCCCCGCAGGGAACGCGGGAAGTCCAGGGTCGACTACCTGGGCGCGGCGCTCCTCACCGTGGGAATCACCGCGATCGTGCTGGTCACCACCTGGGGCGGTACGGAGTACGCCTGGGGATCGGCCGTGATCACGGAGCTCGTCGCACTCGGCGTGGCCTCCCTCGTCGGTTTCGTCTTCGTCGAGACGAAGGCCGCCGAGCCGGTGATCCCGCTGCACATCTTCCGCAGCCTCAACTTCACCCTCATGTCGGTCGTCGGGTTCATGGCCGGCTTCGTGATGTTCGGAGCGGTGCTCTTCCTGCCGCTGTTCCAGCAGTCGGTGCAGGGCGCGTCCGCGACCAACTCCGGACTGCTGCTCCTGCCGATGCTGCTCTCGATGATGGTCGTCTCGCTGATCGCCGGCCGGGTCACCACCGGCACCGGGAAGTACAAGGTCTTCCCGATCCTGGGCAGCGTCCTGATGGTCGTCGGCCTGTTCCTGCTGGCCTCCATGGACACCGGCACCACGCGTCTCACCTCCGGCGTCTACATGGCGGTGCTCGGCGCGGGCATGGGCTTCCTGATGCAGATCACGATGCTCGTCGCGCAGAACAGCGTCGAACTAAGGGACATGGGCGTCGCCTCGTCCGCCACCACCCTGTTCCGTACGCTCGGCAGCTCCTTCGGAGTGGCGATCATGGGCGCCCTGTTCACCGGCCGGGTCGAGGACGAGATGGCACAGCGCGGCGGCGCCGCGGCGACGGGGATGTCGGCGCAGCTGGACGCGGCGAGCCTGGCGAAGCTCCCGGACCCGGTGCGGGAGGCGTACGAGTACGCCGTCGCCTCGGGGACCCACATCGCCTTTCTCGTGGGTGGCTCGGTCGCGGTGATCGCCCTGGTGGCATCGCTGTTCGTCAAGGAGGTCCCGCTGCGGGGCACCGTCAAGCCGCAGGAGGCGGAGGCCGTGGGCTCCCCGGAGGCCGAGGGCACGGCGCTGCCCGCGGGGACCAAGGAGTCGCAGGCCGTCTGAGCACCCGCACCCGACGGGCCCCGGAGGCACGACGCCTCCGGGGCCCGTCGCGTCGTGCGACCCGGTCTCCGGGCGTGCTCGTCCCCCCGGCGATGCGGGCGGAGGACCGCGCCGCCCGTGCCCTCAGTCCGTGCCGCCCTGAAGCAGCATGGGGAAGCTCCCGGTGTTCGTCGGCGCGTGTTCCGGCAGCCACAGCACGGCGACCGCCCCCGTGCCCTCGGTGCTCCCGGCCGGTCCCGCGTTGCGGAAGGTCAGCCGGGCACCGAGGACCCGCGCCTGTCCTGCCGCGATGGTCAGGCCGAGCCCGTGGCCCCGCCCGGACCGGTCGGTGCTCCCGGTGCGGAACCTGCTCGGCCCTTCCCGCAGCAGGGCCTCGGGGAATCCCGGCCCGTGGTCACGGACCCGCACCACCCGGCCCTCGACCGTGACCTCGACCGGGCCCGCGCCGTGCTTGGCCGCGTTGCCCAGGAGATTGCCCAGGATCCGCTCCAGCCGCCGCGGGTCCGTCGACACCTGGGACTCGTGCAGCACCCGCACCGTGATCTCCGGATCCAGCAGCCCGATCCGGCGGCCCACGAACTCGCCCAGCCGCAGCTCCTGCAGTTCGGCCCGCTCCGAGGCGCTGTCGAGCCTCGCCACCTCCAGGACGTCCTCGACCAGTGTGCGCATCGCCTGGGCCCGGTCCCGTACGAGCTCCGTCGGCCGGCCGGGGGGCAGCAGTTCGGCGGCGGTGAGGAGCCCGGTCACCGGGGTGCGCAGCTCGTGGGCGATGTCGGCGGTGACCCGACGTTCGGCCTCGATCCGCTCGTTCAGCGCGTCGGTGAGCGCGTCCACGGCACGGGCCAGCTCGTCCGTCTCGTCCCGTACGACGCCGCCGACGGCCTCCCGGACGCGTACCTCCGTGTTGCCCTGGGCGACCTTGCCCGCCGCTGCCGCCGCCTTGCGCAGACGCCGCGACAGCTGGCCCCCGATGAGCACCCCCAGCGCGCAGCCGCCGAAGACGACCGAGACCGAGCCGATGACCAGGGCTCGGTCCAGGTCGCCCATGACAGTGGCGTTGCGGTCGGCGAAGCGGGTGTGCAGGGACAGGACGTCGCCGTTGGCCAGCGGTACGGCCGCCCAGACATCGGGCACCCCGTCCGCGTACTCGTCGACGTGGGTGGCGCGCCGGTTGTCCCGGGTCCTCTCGCGCAGACTCTTCGGCAGCGCCGGGTCGTTGATCTTGGCACCGAACTTCGGGGACGGCTTCTGCGTGTTCGTCGCCTCGTAGAGCCGCTCGGCGAACAGCAGCCGCTCCAGCTGCACCTCGCGCGCGTTCTCCAGCATCGAGGCGCGGGCGGCGTTGTGGACGACGAGGCTCAGGGCCAGCGCGATGAGCGCGCCCACGGCCGCGATCGCGATGCTGATCTTCCAGCGGACACCGGTCCGCAGCGCCCGCCGCCTCATGCGCGGAGTTTGTAGCCGAAGCCGCGGACGGTCTCGATCCGGTCCTGCCCGATCTTGGTCCGCAGCCGTTGGACGTGGACGTCGACGACCCGGGTGTCCCCACCCCAGCCGTAGTCCCAGACCCGCTCCAGGAGCCTGTCCCGGGACAGCACGGTGCCCGGCGCCGAGGAGAACTCCAGCAGCAGCCGCATCTCGGTCGGGGTCAGGCCCACGTGGTCGCCCCCACGGCGTACCTCCATGCCTTCGGTGTCGATCTCCACGTCACCGAAGACCAGCAGCACGCCGTCCGCCTCGTCCGGAGCCCCGTCGCCGGGCGAGGAACCGTGGGGGCCGGCCGCGTGGCCGAAGCGCCTCAGCACCGCGCGGATGCGCGCGACGAGCACCGCCCCGTCGAACGGTTTCGTGACGTAGTCGTCGGCTCCGGCCTCCAGGCCGAGCACCACGTCGATCGCGTCGGCGCGCGCCGACAGCATGATCACCGGCACGGCCGACTCGTCGCGGATGCGGCGGCACAGGCTGACGCCGTCCAGCCCCGGCACCATCACGTCCAGCAGCGCGATGTCCGGACGGTCCGCCCGGAAGGCCTCCAGACCCAGAAGGCCGTCGGGCACAGCGGTGACCGTGAAGCCGACCCGCTCCAGGGCGAGCTGGGTGGCTTCACGGATGACGTCGTCGTCCTCGACGAACAGGACATGGGTCTCGGCCATGGGGGCGGCTCTCAGTTCTTCGCCGTCGGCGGTACGGGAAGGGTGCCCTCCTCGTTGCCGACGGCCCGGTTGAAGTCGTTGTGCACCCGGTCGGTCTCGGTGAACCGGTCGGCCGCCCAGCGGTACGTGACGATGTCCTCGCCGGAGGGGTACGCTACCGAGTCCTTCGGGCCGTACACCTGGGTCGTCACCACAAGGTCCCCCCGGTCGATGGTGCCGTACACGGCGGGCGTCTCGGCGGCGAAGACGTTGCCGTACGAACCGTCGGCCCGCTGCCGGTAGACGTAGGTGCCCACGCCCACCGAGTCACCGCAGGTCATCACGTTGACCACGACGTCGGCCGCCGGGCCGTCGGTGAGCGTGCCGTACGAGGTGTCGATCGGGTACTCGTCGCCGGTGCAGGGCTTGAGGTCGTCCTTGAACCGCCGGCTGACCTTGGGGTCCGCCTCCACCAGCTTCACCGGGTCGATACGCGGCGCGGGCTTCGCCGTCCCGGCGGGGACGGCGCTCGGCGCCGAGGCCCGGGTGACCGGCCGGGTGCCCGCGGGGCCCTCGTCACGGGTCCCGGTGCCGCCGGTGGAACAGCCGGCGCACAACAGCGTGAAGGCGGCGAGCCCGGCGAACGCCGTGCTCCCCGCCGCGAGGGCGGCGCCGGGCCTGCGGCCCGGGCCCGCCGTCCTGCCGCTGCCTCTGCCGTTCAGGCCGCGCACCGCTCCCGCTCCCGCTCCCGCTCGTCGTGACGCCGGTACCGTTGCGTGGGTATCCGCGCGAGTACGCCCTCGGCCTCACGGCTGCGTGCCGCGCGGTCCTCCAGCTCCTGACGCAGGCGCGCCAACGCGCGGTGCAGCGTGCTCTTCACCGTGCCGGCCGACATACCGAGGGCCGCGGCCGTCTCTTCCGTGCTCATCTGCTCCCAGTGTCGCAGCACGACGACGCTGCGCTGCTTCGGAGCCAGCACACCGAGGACGTCCATGAGCAGGGCACGGTCGGCGCGCTGCTCGGCACCGTCGTCGACGCTCGCGTCGGGGAGCTGCTCGGTGGGGACCTCGTCGAGCTTGCGGGCCCGCCACCACTCCGTACGCGTGTTGATCATGACGCGGCGCAGATAGGCGTCGGCCAGGGACTTGTCTGCGATGCCGTCCCAGCGGCCGTAGGTGCGGGCCAGGGCGGTCTGCAGCAGGTCCTGCGCGTCCACGGGATCCGGCACGAGCCGGCGGGCACTGCGCAGCAGCGCGTCCTGCCTGGTCCGCACGTACTCCTCGAATCCGAGCACCTCGCCCTGCGCCATAACAACCGCCTCCGTCCCCGTGGAACCCCGTTTACCGCCACCGGCCAGGTGTCACTGCCGACGTCCGGTGACGTTACGGAGGCGTTGTCACGGGGTTGTGCGGAGCGGCCGTAGGCGGACGCACGGCTGCCCATCGGTTGTGTAACAGCCGATGGGCAGCCGTGCGTCCGGGTGTGTGGGTCAGGTCAGGGGCAGCCGGTACCGGCCGTTCGCCAGCGGCTCGACGAGGCCGTCGGCGACGAGCCCGTCCAGGGCCCGCGCCCGCTGCACGGGCTCCTCCCACACCGAGTCCAGCGCGGACTGCGGCACCGGGGTGACCGCCTCACGCAGGACCGCGAGGAGCCGTCCCCGCACCTGCCGGTCCGTACCGGCGTAGGTCTGGCCGCGGCGGGGCGGTCCCTGGTGTGCGGGCTTCCCGGCCAGACGCCAGGCGCACTGCTGCGCGATGGGGCAGCGGGTGCAGTCCTCGTTCTTCGCGGTGCACACGAGTGCGCCGAGCTCCATCGTGGCCGCCGCCCAGCGCGCGGCGCGCTCGTCCTCCTCGGGGAGCAGCGCGCGGGCCAGCTTGCGCTCCGCCGCGGTGGTGGCGTTGGGCGGGTACTGGATGCCGGAGGCGGCCCTGGCGAACACCCTGCGGACGTTGGTGTCCAGCACCGCGTGACGCTGCCCGTACGCGAACGAGGCCACGGCCGCGGCCGTGTACTCACCGATACCGGGCAGTGCGAGCAACTGGCCGTGCTCACTCGGCACGTCCCCGCCGTGGCGTTCCGTTATCGCCTGCGCGGCCCCGTGCAGGCGCAGCGCGCGCCGGGGGTAGCCGAGCCGGCCCCAGGCGCGGACGGCTTCGCCCGGGGCGTCCGCGGCCAGGTCGGCGGGGCGCGGCCAGCGGGCCACCCACTGTTCGTAGACCGGGAGGACGCGGTTCACCGGGGTCTGCTGCAGCATGAATTCGCTCACCATCACGCCCCAGGCACCCGCTTCGGGGCGGCGCCAGGGCAGATCGCGGGCGTGCTGCTCGAACCACCCGATGACGGGCGTGTGGAGGGAGGCGGGGGGCGTCTGTGTCGAAGTCGTGGCAGTCATCGCACCCACGATCCTGGCACGGAAGGGGGGATCCCGGCGCACGCTACGGGGGTGTCGCCCCGGCCGTCGGCCCACGGGGTGATAACGCCACCCGTTCTGTCCCTTCGTACGGTGCGGACGAAGTCCGAGACGGTGCAAAGCGGCTGGAAGCACCCAGAACGGCCGGACCGTGATGATGATCCGGAAAACTTGTCGATCAGAGCGGCGGTTGGGGGCCGGAGTTGGCCGGGATCTCTCGTACAGTTCGGTCCGTGGGTTCTATGCGCAATCCGGTCGGGCCGCTTCCCTCCAGCATCTATTGGCGTCGGAGAGCAGTAGCGGTGCTCCTGATCGCGCTGCTCGCGGCCCTGGCCGCATGGGCCGTCACCCGGGGTGGCGGCGGCGGACCGGGCAGGGACGACGGCAAGCCGGGTGGCAAGAACCCCGCGCCGTCCATCACCCCCGGACCTTCGGGGTCCGGCCCGGTGGTCGGCCAACCTCCCGGCGGGCGCGACGAGTCGGGGGGCAACGGCACCGGCACGGACGGCGGCTCCGCGGGGGGCGGCGGGGGTGCCGGGGCCGGCGGCGAGCCGGGATCAGCCGGCGAGGGCGGATCCACGGCATCGGGAGGTGCGGCGGCAGCGGGTTCGAGCACCGGCGCGGACGCCGGGAGCACGGGCCAACAGGTGCCCGCGAGTTCCTCGCTCCCCAACTGCAAGCCTGCGGCACTGCAGTTGAGTGTGAAGACGGACAACAGCTTCGGTCCCGACGACAGGCCGCGCTTCCGGCTCACCGCCAGGAACACCTCGGCCGCGGACTGCAAGGCCGACTTCGGCCCGAAGAACGCGGTGCTCACGATCACGGAGGCGGGAGAGGACGACGAACAGCTGTGGTCGTCCCAGGACTGCCCGCGTTCCGGCGCGCTCTTCCTGAGGATCCCCGCAGGAGCGACGGTCGTCCACACCGTGGAGTGGGACCGCAGGAGGAGCGCGCCCAAGTGCGCCACACCGCCTCCCGGCTCTGCGGCCCCCGGGACATATCTGCTGGAGGCCAGGATCCCCGGCGAGAGCGTGCAGCGGGCGTCGTTCGTCCTGGCCAAGGACTGACGACTCCGCGGGCCGGACGGGTACGGGCGCCCGAAGGAGCCGCGGCCGGCCCGCTCCGGGAAGGCCGTCGTGGGCACCGGCGACGCACCCGGTCACACGCCCTCCGTCAGGGCGCGGACTGCGGAAGAGACGGTGGAGCGGAGGGCCTCGGTCCCGGCCGGCAGCGGTCATGGTGAGCCCGGGGACGGACACAGGACCGGCCCCGCTCCACCGGAGCAGGGCCGGGATCCGGCAGGCTCCACGGAGCAGGGCCGGATCCCGGCACGCTCGGTGCAGCCCTCAGACCCGAATCCGCAGGTAGTGGCGTGCTCGTGGGTCGTCAGCGGTCAACTTGCTTGATGCGGGGTGTTGTTGGGTTTCCGGCGTGTTGGTGTTCT
>NZ_JBHVCT010000154.1:0-7788 GCF_042803195.1 Streptomyces sp. NPDC057428 | reverse complement strand
CCTCCTGGCCACCTGGACCGGCGCCTGCTCGATATGCGGCCAACCCGCACCAACCCCCGAACCACACCACAGGATCTAACAAAGCCCTACTAAGGCCTCGATATGACTCCCTGGCGGCTCTCCCCCGAACCGTTGCCGTCACGGCCAAGATCCCTGAGCCGGCCGACGGCACCACGACGAGCATGGCCCGACACGCCACGAACACCATGGAACGCCCACAGCCTTCTCCCCGTCCGCCCCTGCCACCGGAACCGACAGCGCATGTCTACGACGGAGAGCTGGCCGGTGACACGTGGGAATCCGGCTCCAGCGTCGGCTCGCTGAGCTGCTCGCGCAGATAGTTCCAGACCACGGCGATCAGTGCGGCGGCCGGCACCGCGAGCAGACTGCCCACGATGCCCGCCAGACTTCCGCCCAACGTCACCGCCAGCAGGACCACCGCAGCGTGCAGGCCGAGTCCCCGGCTCTGGATCATGGGCTGGAACACGTTGCCCTCCAGCTGTTGCACCACGACGATGATCGCCAGCACGATCAGCGCATCGGTCAGTCCGTTCGACACGAGAGCGATGAGCACCGCGACGAAGCCCGCGAAGAGTGCGCCCACGATCGGCACGAACGCGGAGACGAAGGTCAGAACAGCCAGAGGGAGCACGAGCGGCACTCCGACGATCCACAGGCCGAGGCCGATGAGGACCGCGTCCAGGAGACCGACGTACGCCTGGGAGCGTACGAATTCACCGAGGGTCTCCCAGCCGCGTGCCGCGACGGTCGGTACGTCCGTGGCGAGCCGACCAGGAAGCTGACGGGCGAGCCACGGCAGGAACCGGGGACCGTCCTTCAGCATGAAGAACATCAAGAAGACGGCCAGAACAGCAGTCACCACGCCGTTGACCACGGTGCTGACCCCGGTGACGACGGTGGTGACCATGCTGCCGATGCTGTCCTGGATGCGGCTGGTCGCTGAGTCGAACGCGCCGGTGATCTGATCGTCACCGATGTTCAGCGGCGGCCCGGACGCCCACTCCCGCAGTCTCTGGATCCCTGCGACCACACCGTCGGCGAGTTCGCCGGACTGCGAGGCCACGGGCACTGCGATCAGCGCTGCGACCCCCACGGCGACCAGGAGGAACATCACTGTCACGACGGAAGCCGCCAGAGCCGGGGGCCACCCGCGCCGACGCAGGTAGCGCGTCATCGGCCACGTCAGCGTGGTCAGCAGCAGGCCGACTATGAGCGGCCAGACGACCGGCCACATACGGCCGAGCAGCCACACTGTCGCCGCGGCCATGACAAGGACCAGTAGCATCTCGCCGGAAACCCGCGCTGAGACACGGAGGGCGGCGCGGGTCTTGGTGGAGCTCAACGTGACAGACATGCGAGTCACCCTAATCCCGGGCGCACCCCCTTCGGACCGTGCCCGATCCGCGTTGGAGAGTGGCAGGGCCGTAAGGGATGGCTGCCGTCTCGACGAGCCCCGCGACCCGGTACGCGTCCCCAGGGAGGCCAACCATCGGCTCACCGACCGGTAGCCGCGGGGCTTCCGACATTTTGCGGGCACAGAGGGCCGTGGCGCGTCGGGATCCTTGATGGGTGACTGCGCGGGCAGGCGCCGAACGAGCGCTCCACGCGTGGCCGACCCGTGAAGGGATGTTGCTGATACAGATAGTTATGCTCCGTTTTCGCCTTTTTTGTTCGGGTACCACGCAGGAAGGACGGAGCGCATGATCCACCGGGGCGAGGAGGTGACGGTCTCACGCCTCCGACGACCGGCACGCACTCGGCGGGCCGTCTTCCGACGAACGAAAGCAACTTGCACACCCACTCCCGCACAGTTCAGCTCACCGCCGTTCCAGGCGCAGAACAGCAAGGAGCCCTCGTGTCCTCGGTACCCGACGTGACACTCAACAACGGTGTGAAGATCCCGCAGCTCGGCTTCGGGACATTTCAGATCCCGCCGGACGAGACCCGCGAGTCAACCCTGGCGGCCATCAGGACCGTACCGGCACATCGACACCGCGGAGATGTACGGCAACGAGAAGGAGGTCGGCCAGGCGGTCCGTGACTCGGGGCTCGACCGCGCCGACATCTTCGTGACCAGCAAACTGAACAACGGCGCCCACGCGCACGACGCCGCACTCGGTGCGTTCGAGGGCACGATGGAAGAGCTCGGGCTCGAGTATCTGGACCTCTTCCTCATCCACTGACCCCTGCCGGGTGTCGGGGACTTCGTGGAGACCTGGAACGCCATGGAGGAGATCTACCGCTCCGGACGGGTCAAGGCCATCGGGGTGTCCAACTTCCAGCCGCACCACCTGCGTCGCCTGCTGGAGAACAGCACGGTGGTGCCCGCGGTGAACCAGATCGAGGTGCACCCTTACCTCACCCAGGACACCGTACGGTCCTTCGGAGCCGAGCACGACATCGCCACGGAGGCATGGTCGCCCATCGCGCAGGGGAAGGTGCTGGACGATCCGGCCATCACCCGCATCGCGGACCGCTTGGGCAGGTCGACGGCTCAGGTGACCCTGCGCTGGCACCTGCAGCGCGGGGACATCGTCTTCCCCAAGTCAGTCACGCAGAAGCGGATCGAGGAGAACTTCGATCTCTTCGACTTCGAACTCACCGGCGCGGAAGTCGGTGAGATCTCCGCCCTCAACCGCGACGAGCGCACCGGGTTCGACCCGGACATGTTCAACGGCTGACAACGGCCACCCGGTCCGAGTTCCGCGCCGGCTCGCGTGAGCAGGCCGACGCCGTCGAGGCGTTGCCCCTGCTCCGCGGGTCGCCGTAGGGGATTTCCCACGCAGCCCTCGCACTCCGTGCGGTCGGCGGGCACGGGCCTCGTGTCCGGGCGCCGCATCGGCCGGGACGTCGTGGAGACTTGGGGGTGAGGGCGGCGTCCGCCGCCGGTAGGGACGTCGCACGGCCGAGGCAGGACGATGCGGCACACGCGCTACGTGCCGCTCGGGCAGCAGGCCGAGCGGACGAGGAGGACACGATCGACACCGCCGAAACGGGCCGGTACCCGCTGGACTCCGCCAGCGTCATGAACGCGAAGGAGACGCTCTTCGAGCTCCTGGGCCGCTCGGGCGTCCCCCGGAGCGAGGCCGAGGAGCTGATCGCCCTCGTGCAGGCCGGCGCGATCGCGGACGCACACAGCGAGCTCGGCACGACCGAGTGGGCCCCCGCCGACAGCGGCCAGCCGTACGGCACGGGCTGGCACGACGGCGCCCGCGCCGCCGGCGACGTACTCGTCCGTGCCGCCGAACGCGCCCTGGAACGTGCCATCGGTTCGGCGATGTCCGGTTCCAAGGACGACGCGCCGCGAGGCCACCACCCCGTCGGGAGGGTGGACGTGGAGCGTGCCAAGGTCGCCGTGACACCGCTATACCTCACTTTCAGCGGCAGCTCGGACCTCGATCCCGAGGTGTCGGACGAGGTGCTCAACGCGGTGCTCGGCACCATGAGCGTCGTGGGCCGGGTTGGCTACGCCGGGCAGCTCGAGCGGTTCGCCGAGACCGGGCGGGAGCGGCTGGCCCGGTTGTACGCGCAGTACGGGCCGAGCAGCCACATCGCCGTTCACGGCCGCTACTCGCTCCTCCATTCCCCCACCAGCATCGCCGTACTCGAACGCCTCACGGTCACTCCGTCCGCCCTGTGGGCGGAGTGGGAGCACGCCGAGCTGCCACCGGCCTGGCTGCAGGGACTGTCCTCGGCGTGGAGCGCGACCGGGACTCCGCCCGGCTGACGTCGGTCAGGTACAGGACAGAACGGGCCCCAGAGGTAGAGCCGGACCCGCTCCCGGTTCGTGAGCCGCAGCAGCCTGCCCCTCCGGCCGGCACGGCCATCCGCAACGGCCCGACGTCGGTGGACACGGGCGGGCGGAGTGATGCGGGGCACCCGCTTGTCGCAGGTGCCCCGGATCAGCGGCGCCGTGTCTCAGGCGAGCGGTTCGATGCGGATGTCGCGGAACCGGACCTTGTTGCCGTGGTCCTGGAGACGGATCGCTCCGGCCGAGGGCCCCTCGGCAATGCCCGCACCGGTCGGTCCGTCGATCGCGACGTCGTCGTGGACCTTCTTGCCGTTCCACACCACCGTGACCCGCGCGTCGGCGGTCTTACGGCCGCTGTCGTCGAAGCGGGCGGCGCGGAACGTGATGTCGTACTTCTGCCAAGTCTCCGGGGCCGTGGCCGCGTTGATGTCCGGCGCCCTCTTCTGGTAGATGGCCCCGGCCTCGTTCGTGTCGAGGGTGGTGTCGCCGAAGGAGTCGAGGATCTGCAACTCGTAGCGGTCCTGGAGGTAGATTCCGCTGTTGCCGCGGTCCTGACCGGTCACGTCGTCCGGTAGCAGCGGCACCCGGAACTCGAGTTGCAGTCTGAAGTCCTGATAGGCGTCCTTGGTGCGGATGTCACCGCAGCACACTTCCATGGCCCCCTCCGCGGCCAACGGCCACTCGACGCGTCGGCCGTCCGTGTGCTGCCACTGCTCCTGGGCGGTGGCGGTGCCGTCGAACAGGGGGACGGGTGCCCCGTGCGCGAGCACGGTGATCAGGTCGAGGTTCACATGGCCCGCGTCACCGGAATCGAAGCGGTACGAGAGGGTGTTGGGCCCCGCGTGCAGGCGAATCCGCTCGGTCTGCGTCGACCAGGCGTCCCAGGTACCGGTCGAGGGGAGCTGCGTCTGCTTCAGCTTCTTGCCGTTGACGTGGAGGGAGAGCGACTTGGTGCCCTGGTAGGGGTTCGGACCGTTGGAGTAGCGCAGGTTCACGTCGTAGTCGCCGGCCTTGGGCACGGTGACGTCAAAGGTCGTGGCGCCCTTGTTCTCCGTGTTGTAGCGGTCGACGAAGCCACTGCCCGAATAGCCGGGGTGGTCGGTGTTGATTCCGGCCGTACCGGTGAGCCGTGCCTCCTCGGCCTCGTACAGGGTGGCCGGCGGCGGCTGCTTTCCCGGCAGAACGTTCAGCGTGTACCACGCCTCCGTGCTCCAGAGCGTCTCGCCGGAGGCCGAGGCGAAGGGGCGAGGTGAGCGGAGGTGCACGACGCGGCCGGGCTTGAGCCCGTCGAGTCGCAGGCGCACGGTACGGCCGTCCTCGGCGAGGGTCGCCGACTTGACGCCGAGCTGCTCCTCCGCGATCTTCGGGCCGCCGTAGTCGGCTGTCGGGGTGTAGCGCCACTGCTCGGCCTTGTAACGGGTCGCGAGCTCCGCGGCCGTGGCCTCGGACAGGGGCTGGGTGTATTCCAGGTCGAAGCCGCCGGGCACGGCACGCATCTCCTGGACGTCGAAGGTGTTGCCCCCGTTGGGCGTGAGCTTCTGCAGGCCGAACTTCAACTTCCCTTCCTGGCCCCAGTTCCCGTCAGCCCCGAGTCCGCCGGCGTAGATCGCGCCGTCAGGCCCCGTCGTGATGCGGTTGACACCGGCTTCGAGTCCCTGGGTGTAGCGGAACACCGCCCCCTGGTACTCCCCCTTCACCTTCTCCAGATAGGCACGTTGCAGTCCGCCGTAGGTGACGTCACCGATGAGCATCTGCCCTGCGAAGCGCCCCTTCGTCAGGTGCAGCGGGGTGCTCGGGGAGTTGCCGATCTCGTTCTGCGGCAGCCAGAGCACCGGCTGGGTGACAGCACGGTTGTCGAACGGCCCCGAGGGCTCGGTGTAGTGGTTGAAGAAGCGGTCCTGCTTGATGTGTACGAGCTTCGAAGCGGGCAGCCAGCCGCCCTGGTTGTCGGTGGTGAAGATGTCGTCGCCGGGACCCCAGCCGATGCCGTTCGGGGTCCGTAGGCCGCCTGCCACCGCCTTGATCTTGCCCGTCTTCTTGTTCACCTTGTACGTCGTGCCGCGCCCAGGCGCCGGCTGTGGAGTGGTCGTCGCGCCGCCGTAGTTGATGGCGACGGACAGGTTCACGTAGAAGAAGCCGTCGCGGTACAGCAGCCCGAAGGCGAACTCGTGGAAGTTTCCGCCGTACGGCCAGGTAGCCACCGTGCGGTAGTCATCCGTGACGAAGTCCCCGTCGATGTCCACGAGTTGCGTCAGTTCGTGCTTCTGCGAGACATAGAGGGAACCGTCGACGTACTTGATGCCCATGGGCTCCCGCAGGCCCTCGGCGACCTTCGTCACCGTCACCTTGTCGCGGCTGGTGTCACCCGTGACGTGGTCCAGGAGGTACACCGCACCCCTGACGGCCTCGGAGCCACCCCAGGTGGAGAGCGCCAGGCGCCCGTCCGGCAGCCAGTCCATGCCGGTGACCTGGGGCTCGAAGCCGTCCGGGCGCAGGTCTGTGAGGTCGAGATCGGGGCGGACATCCGCAAGCGGGAGGCCGTCTCCGGGGCTGTCGGCACCCGACTCGCACTCCTTGCGGCCGGGCGCTGTGACCCGGACGACTCCGGCGTCCGTACTGAGGGCCTCGTGCGGAACGACTGCGAAGTCGGCCTCGCCCGGCGGCTTCCAGGCGAGCGTGAGCTGTTGCTCGCCGCCCCTCTCGAAGTAGTCGACGCGGAACGGGTGCAACCCTGCGCCGAGTTGAACGGCTCCGTCCTTGGGCTCGGCACCATGGAGACCGTCGTGATCGATGACCTCCTGGTCGTCGACCGTGAGGCGCGAGCCGTCATCACTGTTCAGGCGGAAGGTGTACGTTCCGTCGGCCGGGATGGTCAGGTAACCCGACGCCTCAGCAACGAAGTTGTCGGCGTAGCCACCGAAATCACCCACCGTCGACCAGTCGACGTTCGACATCAGCTTGTCGAAGTTGGGCGTCTGCCCAGGCTTGAGCGTACACAGCTTGCTGAGCGGCACCTGGGTGTCGAAGACCCGCAGGGTGACGCCCGGTTCCTGGGGCGGGATCTCGTCAGGTGCGGCGACGGACGGAGGAGCGGCCCAGACCCCGCCGGCGAGGAAGCTTCCTGCGAGCAGAGTGGTGAGCTGTGTTCGGGCACGTTGGAACAGCCGTGGATGCATCGGTCCTCCAGAAGGGGGTGGCACTCCGGTAGGGCTGCACGAATCCGCGAGATAGCAGGACGTCCGAGGTCGAGCCGTCACGCTAGGGGACTTCCGTTGAGGAAGTCCATACTTTGTCATCTGTGAGTTCAAAGTTCGGGCCGTGTCCGTGCCCGCCCACGGCGCAACCTTTTCGGTGAACTCGGGCCGGGCGAGCAGGTCCACCGCCCGGAAGCCGGGCGCGCCCCGGGAAGGGCGGGCCCCCGCTGCACCCGCACCCACGGGCCCGCGGCAGGCTTCCGCACGGAGTGTGCAATGTGTCATGCCGGGTATACGCGTGTGGCGACGGGGTTGCACGGTGCGGCCGGTCTGACGGGGGACGTGACATGGCACAGCTGGCGACACCTGGCGGGGCCTCGCTGAGCAGGCAAGACGTGCACGCGAACAGGATTACGGGCAGTGCCGCGTATGACATGAACTCCGTGGAGATCGGCCACGCGCGCGGCTTCGTTCGCGATTTGCTCATGAACGCCGCATCCGAGCACGGGGTACCCGTCCCGTCGCGTGTCCTGGATGTCGCACAGCTGGTCGTGAGCGAGCTGGCAACCAACGTCTGCAAGTACGCGCCCGGCCCCTGCCTGCTGGACGTCGAGGTGGTCGACAACATGCTGGGCATCACGATGTGGGACTCCGGTGATGTGCTCCCCATGGCCCAGCAGGCCGACCCGACGCGCACGGGGCAGCACGGCCTGGAAATCGTTCTCGCGCAAACATTCAGCGGGTAATCGGAGCGTGATGGTTTCCGGCGTTGGATGACTGGCCGTCACGGTGGGAGCGTGGTGGAAGCGGGATGCGGTGTGG
>NZ_JBHVCT010000153.1:0-7924 GCF_042803195.1 Streptomyces sp. NPDC057428 | reverse complement strand
GTGTCTCCGACCGGAGACACCCCACCACGCCGCTTCCGGCCCCCGGTTTACGGCTCGAACTTGTAGCCCAGGCCGCGCACCGTCACGAGGTAGCGCGGCGCCCCCGGATCGGGCTCGATCTTCGCCCGGAGCCGCTTCACGTGGACGTCCAGGGTCTTGGTGTCCCCGACGTAGTCCGCGCCCCACACCCGGTCGATCAGCTGCATACGTGTGAGCACGCGGCCGGCGTTGCGCAGCAGCATCTCGAGCAGGTCGAACTCCTTCAGCGGGAGGTCGACCTTGCCGCCGGACACGGTGACGACGTGGCGGTCCACGTCCATCCGGACCGGACCGGCCTCCAGGGCCGCCGGCGTGATCTCCTCCGGCTCGCCGCGACGGCGCAGGACCGCACGGATGCGGGCCACCAGCTCCCGCGACGAGAAGGGCTTGGTCACGTAGTCGTCGGCTCCTATCTCCAGGCCGACGACCTTGTCGATCTCACTGTCCTTGGCGGTGACCATGATCACCGGGACGTTCGACCGCACGCGCAGCTGACGGCAGACCTCCGTACCGGGCAGGCCCGGCAGCATCAGGTCGAGGAGCACCAGGTCGGCGCCGTTGCGTTCGAACTCGTCGAGGCCGTCCGGGCCGGTGGCCGCGATGGCCACCTCGAAACCTTCCTTGCGCAGCATGTAGGACAGGGCGTCGCTGAAGGATTCCTCATCCTCGACGACAAGCACTCGGGTCACGGAAGAGCCTCCGGGGCAGGAAATGGTTCAAAAGTATCGGTCTCGTACGGCCCCTCGTCGTCGACTCCGTCGTCGAAGGCGAACGGTCCGCCGTTGGTACGAGCCCTGACGACGCCCGACTCGGGCAGTCGCAGGGTGAACGTGGAGCCCTGTCCCTCGGAGCTCCAGACGGTGACCTCCCCGCCGTGCGAGGCGGCCACATGCTTGACGATGGCGAGGCCGAGACCGGTGCCACCGGTGGCCCTCGACCGGGCCGGATCGACGCGGTAGAACCGCTCGAAGACACGCTCGCGGTCCTTCTCGGAGATGCCGATGCCCTGGTCGGTCACGGCTATCTCGATGAGGTCCCCGCCGGGCGCGGCGAGCCGACGGGCGGCGATGCCGACGCGCGTACGGGCGGGGCTGTAGTTGACGGCGTTCTCCACGAGATTGCCGAGGGCTGCGGCGAGCTGGCCCCGGTTGCCCCAGACGAAGAGCTCCTCGGTGCCGCCCGAGGCCATGGTGATCTGCTTGGAGCCCGCCTGCTGGCGACACCGGTCGATGGCCTCGACGACCAGTTCCTCGACCCGTACGGGCTCGGCGTCCTCCAGTGGGTCGTCGTTCTGCACCCGGGAGAGGTCGATGAGCTCCTGCACGAGGTTGGTCAGCCGGGTCGCCTCGATCTGCATGCGGCCGGCGAACCTCTCCACCGCTTCCGGGTCGTCGGAGGCGTCCATGACGGCCTCGGAGAGCAGCGAGAGCGCGCCGACCGGGGTCTTCAGCTCATGGCTGACGTTGGCGACGAAGTCGCGCCGGACCGCTTCTATACGGCGCGCCTCCGTGAGGTCCTCGACCAGCAGCAGGACCAGGCGCGAGCCCAGCGGAGCCACCCTGGCGGAGACGGCCAGGGCCTCGCCGCGGCCCGTGCCCCGGCGCGGCAGGTCCAGCTCCCCCTGACGTATCTCGCCGTCCCGGCGGGTGTCCCTTGCCATGTGGAGCATGGGCTCCACGGCCAGGCGTCCTCCCCTGACCAGCCCCAGCGCATACGCGGCGGAGCTGGCCTTGACCACGCTGTCGCTCTCGTCGAGCACGACCGCGGACGAGCTGAGCACGGACAGGACGGTGTCGACCCCCGGGGGGAGCGGGGCGTTGCTGTCCGGCCGCAGGGACGTGCGCGTGGGCCGCTTCTGCTCGCGCTCGCTCCAGCGAAACGCCAGCGCGGCGATCACACCGGTACAGAGCCCGGCGATCGCGGCAGCTGCGGCGACCGCCGCGTTCACGTCCATGCTTCAAGGTTATGCGGGCTCGCCGACACTCTCCCAGCCATCCGAGTGCCATCTCGAACACTCGTCGCCCAGAGTTCACCAAGGGGATAGTGACGGTTCACTTGGGAGGTCGGATCCCGACGCGTTGGGGCCGCACCGTGGCAACGTGGGGGTCGGCCCAGTGACCCCGGCCTCAGTAAGGATCTGGAGAGGGACTTCCATGCGCGACGCATATCACGAGGAACTCGATTCGATCGGCGAAGGCCTGGTCGAGATGGCCCGCCTCGTCGGCTCGGCCATCGGGCGGGCGACGACGTCCATGCTCGACGCCGATCTCAAGCTCGCCGAGAGCGTGATCGCCGCGGACCAGAAGGTCGACGACCTCCAGCACGACCTGGAGGCACGCGCCATCGCGCTGCTGGCCCGGCAGCAGCCGGTCGCCACGGATCTGCGGATCGTGGTGACCTCGCTGCGGATGAGTGCCGACCTGGAGCGGTCGGGCGACCTAGCCCAGCACGTCGCCAAGCTCGCGCGGCTCCGCTTCCCGGCCACCGCCGTGCCCGCCGACCTGCACGCGACCATCCTGGAGATGGGCCAGCTCGCCCAGCGGCTGATGGCGAAGTCCGCCGAGGTCATCATCACCAAGGACGTCGACCTGGCACTCCAGCTGGAGCAGGACGACGACGAGATGGACCTGCTGCACCGCACGCTGTTCCAGCACCTGATGGACGACCGCTGGAAGCACGGCATCGAGACGGCCGTCGACGTGACGCTGCTCGGCCGGTACTACGAGCGATTCGCCGACCACGCCGTGTCGGTCGCCAAGCGCGTCGTGTACCTGGTTACGGGCGAGCACGCGGACGAGATGCAGGCTTCGACCTCGGTGGAGGGGGCGTAGGTATCGGTCCTCGGTGAGGGGGCGTACGGAGATTCAGGCCCCGACGAGGAGACCGAAAGGGGCTCCGACCTCGGCGAAGGGGGCGTGGCCGGCGCAGTCGCCCTCGCTTCCGTACGTCCGTTCCCCTACGTGCGCCGTTGATGCGCCCTCCTGGCGGGGCATGCAATGGGTGCGGGGGCGGCGCGCCATGCCGTACATCCCCCGTCGTCGGCATGCGCGCCGTGCGCTCGTGCCGTACGCCGTCGAGTCGTACCCCCTGAGGAGGGACCATGGCCGATTCCCCCGTGACCGAACCCCAGCAGGAGCCTCCGACCGAAGTGGTGCATCTGACCGTGCTGGGGGCCTGCGGCTGCGGCTCGGGCTGCGGGTGCGGCTGCCAGTCCGGCGCCCCCTGCCAGTGCGGCGGCTGACCCGGGCCCGGTAACGCGACGGCGGGGCCCCGCGACGGACGCGTATCCGTCGTGGGGCCCCGCCGTCGTGCTCGCTCAGAGGGACGGTCCCGCACTCCCGGGCCCGGCGGCCACGGCCCGGTCGGCGGGCAACGCCTCGGGGGCCACGGTGACGGCGGGTGCGGCGAGTGCCGCCTGGGTCGCGGGCGCGGCGGGTACCACGGGAGCCACCTGCGCGGGCTTCACCGGACCCGGCAGCTCCAGGTTCCGCATCAGCAGCCAGTAGCCGCCCGCGGTCACCGTGCCCAGCACCGCGCAGGTCCCCCAGAGCCACGCTGCGCCGTAGTGGTCGATGACGAAGCCGGACATCAGCGGGGCGACCAGCGCCGCCACCGACCAGGACATCGTGTACATCCCCTGGTAGCGGCCACGGCCGTGCGAGGGGGACAGCTGTACGACGATGCCCGTCTGCGTCGGCGCGTTGACGATCTCCGCGAGGGTCCATACGCAGACGGTCAGCGCGTACACCCCGACGGATCCAGCGAAGGCGGTCAGCCCGAATCCGTACCCGGCGAGCAGGGACGAGATGATCAGCAGCCGACGCGGGTCACGGTGCTGGATGAAGCGGGTCACCGGGATCTGCAGGACCACGATCAGCACACCGTTGACGGCTATGGCCGTGCCGAAGTCCGAGGCGGACAGCCCGTCCGTACCCATGGCCACCGGCAGCCCGACGTAACCCTGCTGGAAGATCAGCGCGCCGAGGAAGGACAGCCCGACAACGCCCATGTAACGCCCGTCGAGCAGGACCGTGCTCAGACGCACGTCGTCCGGCGGGCGCACCCCGGCGATCCGGGGCGCCTGTTCGGGCCTGGACTCCGGCACCTTGAGGAAGACGACCACGGCGCACAGCAGGGTCAGGGCGGCTTCGCCCATGAAGCCGGCGAGGTAGCTGTACTCGGCGATGAACCCCGCACCGGCCGACGAGACGGCGAAACCCAGGTTGACGGCCCAGTAGTTGAGCGAAAAGGCCCGGACCCGGTCCTCGGGCCGGACGATGTCGGCCATCATCGCCTGCACGGCGGGCCGTGAGGCGTTGCTCGCCATACCGACGACGAACGCCACGCCCGCGATGGCCACCGGGTGCACCATGAACCCGAGCACGGCGACGGACACCGCGGTCGACAACTGCGCGATCAGCATCGTCGGCCTGCGGCCGAGCCGGTCCGTCATCACTCCAGCACCCAGCGCCGAGACGGCCCCGCCGAGCCCGTAGAGAGCTGCGACGAGACCGGCGTACGAGGCCGAGTAGCCCCGGTCCAGGGTCAGGTAGAGCGCCATGAACGTGGCGACGAAAGCCCCGAGGCGGTTGACCAGCGTGCTGGTCCACAGCCACCAGAACTCCCTGGGGAAGCCGGCGACCGTCTCGTGTGCCGCCTTTCTGAGACCGGCGACGGACATAGGAGCTCCCCCAGGGGCGTAGGGCGTAAGGAATGGACGCGGACCTGTAAGCGGTACCGCGGCAGACCGAACATTACGAAGACCGATTCCCCGACCGCCACTCGATTGACGCCGCCCGTCAATCGTCACGCCCGCTCGGCGGCCGTGGTCCGCCCCTTGACCGGGCGCGCGGCGCCCGTACGGGTTCGATTACGCTCGGACCCATGGCCGACGCACCGTACAAGCTGATCCTCCTCCGCCACGGCGAGAGCGAATGGAACGCGAAGAACCTGTTCACCGGATGGGTGGACGTAGACCTCACCGACAAGGGCGAGAAGGAGGCGGTACGCGGCGGTGAGCTGCTCAAGGACGCCGGCCTGCTCCCCGACGTCGTGCACACCTCCCTCCAGAAGCGCGCGATCCGCACCGCCCAGCTCGGGCTCGAGGCAGCGGACCGCCACTGGATCCCCGTCCACCGCTCCTGGCGGCTGAACGAGCGCCACTACGGCGCGCTGCAGGGCAAGGACAAGGCCCAGACACTCGCCGAGTTCGGCGAGGAGCAGTTCATGCTGTGGCGCCGCTCGTACGACACCCCGCCGCCGGCGCTCGCGGACGGCGCGGAGTTCTCGCAGAGCGCCGACCCGCGCTACGCGACGATCCCGACGGAGCTGCGCCCGCGCACGGAGTGCCTCAAGGACGTCGTCGAGCGCATGCTGCCGTACTGGTACGACGGCATCGTCCCGGACCTCCTCGACGGCAAGACCGTCCTGGTCGCCGCCCACGGCAACAGCCTCCGCGGCCTGGTGAAGCACCTGGACGGCATCTCCGACGACGCCATCTCGGGCCTCAACATCCCGACCGGCATCCCGCTCTCCTACGAGCTGGACGCCGACTTCCGCCCCCTGAAGCCGGGCGGCACATACCTGGACCCGGACGCGGCAAAGGCTGCGATCGAGGCCGTGAAGAACCAGGGCAAGAAGAAGTAACGCGACACCGACAAGCCCCCGACCTGCGATTTTCTCGCGGGGCGGGGGCTTTTGGGTGGGCTCATGGGCCGCCTGTGGGCCCTCAGACGTTGCGAGCGCGCCGCCACTCACAGGCGCCGGGTGATGTCTCGACGACCTCGCGGGGGTTGACCTCGCGGGCCTGGGCAAGCAGGTCGCGCCGCTCGATGACCCGGGTCGGTGACACGAACAACGGGACGTGACAGCGACTCCTGACAACGGCCCGTCGTGCACGGACACCCGCGCTGCCGATCGGCTACCGGGCGGTTGAGTGCTTGTGACTGGGGTCCAACCGGAAGTCGCGGCAGTCGCGATTCCGGCATGCACCCGGGCCCCACACGGGAACGAATATGCCGAGGGTCTTGTGGCGGTGGACCGCGACCGGCACGGATTGCTTGCAGGCCGGGCACACGTACGCTTCGATCCTTTGCTTATCCTTTGTCATATATTTACGATATGCCTGTTTTGGCATGTACGAAAGTGCCGTGCCTCCCGCCGAGAGATCGGAGCGCTCAAGGGCCCGGGTCTCTGTCCGGTGGACCTGCAAGAGGTTCGGGTTCATCCACACGTGGAGAACCGGGCTCCTCGGTGGTCGCGGAGGCGGCCTCCTGCGCGTCAGTCTGTTCCACAGCACTTGCCACGGCGGGCCTTCTGAGGCTGAGCACCACGGAACCTGCCAGGACGACGACGATGACCGCGAGGCTGATCAGTGAGGGGATTTCCGGGATGTCAGGGCTGATCAGCTTGTGGGACGCCTGGAGGATGAGCTTCACGCCGATGAAGGCGAGGATGATCGCCAGGCCCTTGCTCAGGTAGTGGAAGCGTTCCAGAAGGCCGGCGAGCATGAAGTAGAGGGCTCTCAGGCCAAGGATGGCGAACGCGTTGCTGGTGTAGACGATGAAGGCGTCGTCACTGACCGCAAGGACGGCAGGAACACTGTCGACAGCGAAGATCAGGTCGGCGGCCTCGATGGCCGCGACCACCGCGAGCAGCGGAGTCGCCATCCTCTTGCCGGCTTCTTTGACGAAGAACTTCGCCCCGGCGTACTCGTCCCGCACCGGGATGATCTTGCGGAGCATCCGCACCGCGAAACTCTTGCCCGGGTCGAAGCTCTCCTCCTCGTCCTTGAGGAGCTTGTAGGTGCTGTAGAAGAGCACTGCCGCGAAGGCGAACAGCACCGCGGTGAAGCGGCTGACCACGGCCACACCGAGGGAGAGGAAGATCCCGCGGAAGACGAGCGCGCCGATGACACCGAAGAACAGCACGCGGTGCTGGTAGGCGCGAGGCACCTTGAAGTAGGCGAAGATCACGGCAAAGACGAACAGATTGTCGACCGACAGGCTCTTCTCCAGCAACCAGGCTGTCGTGTACTCGGTACCCGCAGTGGTGCCGAGTACGAGGAAGACAACCGCGCCGAAGATCAGGGCGAGGCCTACCCACAGCCCGCTCCAAGCAGCTGCCTCTTTGAAATGGATGACATGCGCGGTGCGGTGGGACAGCAGGTCTACCGCCAGCGACACGACCACCAGCACAGCGAACGTCCCCCACAACCAGAGCGGGACCTCAAGCACGACGAACACCTCACTACGACATGGGGGAAATGCACGCGCGATGGCACGAGGTCACCGCTTCCACCTCGATGCCGGAGACCACTCGGTGACCACTCGGTGACCGTGACCATCTACGGCGGCCCCCCGGAGCTCGTCGGGCTCCTTGTCGAGGCAAAGAGACAGTCACGCTCCACTGCACAGGAACGCCCCAGCTCGTCACGGGAGAGCTACCCACGGGTCCGCACCTGTCCGTGATCAGACATATCACTCCCGGCCACGGCGCGCCCCGCTGCGCGGCCGCCGGCCCCCTCACCGCCACCCAACTCGCCCTGGCCCAGCTCCCCGAGCGCCACCGGCCCACACTGATCCGTACCGACTCCGCGGGCGGCACCCAGCGAAGCCGTGTTGGCCGCCGCCCCTTCAGCACACAGCCGCTCGTCTTCGGTCTCCACCGGGACCGCACCCGCTAACGTGACCCCCACACCTGCCCGTTACCCAGGTGCACACCCCTTGCCGTACGGGCAGGCGGGGCGCGGAGAGCAAGGAGATCGGGGAGAACGTCATGGGCGAGTCTCTGTCCCGAATCCGCAGGTAGTGCGGGGTGTGTGGCAGCTGATATGGCGACAGGTGCACTTTGCCGGTGAGAAGATCGAGGTTCCTACGCCTAATCG
>NZ_JBHVCT010000152.1:0-7928 GCF_042803195.1 Streptomyces sp. NPDC057428 | reverse complement strand
CCCTGGAACCCAGGGAGCGGGCCGGGCCTCTGCCCTGTCTCGCGCTACGCCGAAGCGGGCGGGTACAGCGCCCGCGGCAGCAGCGAGGCCGCCGCGGCGTCCAGCAGCCACAGCGTGCGGACACGGCCGTACGCCCCGGCCGCCGGGGCCTGGATCTCCCCGGCGCCGGACAACGCGATCTCCGCCGCCTCCGCCTTGTCCTCACCCGCGGCCAGCAGCCACACCTCGCGCGCCGCGCGGATGGCGGGCAGCGTGAGCGTGACGCGGGTGGGGGGCGGCTTGGGGGCACCGTGCACACCGACGACTGTGCGCTCGGTCTCCCGCACCGCCGGCAGCTCCGGGAAGAGCGACGCCACGTGCGTGTCCGGACCGACGCCGAGCATCAGCACGTCGAACGTCGGTACGGGCCCGTGGTCCTCCGGTCCCGCAGCGGCCGCCAGCTCGGCGGCGTACCCTGCGGCGGCCGCGTCGGCGTCGCCGCCGTAAGGCCCGTCGGAGGCCGGCATCGCGTGGACCCGGGAGGGGTCCAGTTCCACCTTGTCCAGCAGGGCCTCGCGGGCCTGCGTGACGTTGCGCTCCGGGTGGCCCTCGGGCAGGAAGCGCTCGTCCCCCCACCACAGGTCGAGCCGCGACCAGTCGATCGCGTCCCGCGCGGGCGAGTCGGCGAGAGCGGCCAGCAGGCCGTTGCCGTTACGCCCGCCGGTGAGGACCACCGAGGCGTGACCGCGGGCGGCCTGGGAGTCCACGATCTTCGTGATCAGCCTGGCCGCCGCGGCTTGTGCCATCAGCTCCTTGTCGCGGTGCACGACGAGCTGCGGTGCGCTCACTTCGACGCCGCCTTCTTGGCCGCCGCCTTCTTCGCGGCAGGCGCGGCGGAACCGGTCGGCGCGGCCTGCTTGCTGCCGGACCCGACGGACGAGGCCTCCGCGGGACCGCCGAGGCGCTCCACCCCGAACTTGACCGTGGACTCGTACACGTTGTCCGGGTCCAGGCGCCGCAGTTCCTCCGCGAGGAGCTCCGCCGTCTCCCGCCGCTTCAGGGCCACGGCGCGGTCGGGCTGTCCCACCATGCAGAGCGTGGCGAGCGAGCCGTCGGCCCGGTCCAGGACGATGGCGCCGCTCTTGGTCTCCATCCGGACGGCCGTCAAACCAGGGCCCCCGGACAGGGTGCGCTCCACAGGGACGCCGAGCCTGTCCGCGAGCCACATGGCCAGCAGTTCGCAGCTGGGGTTGTCCGACTCTCCCTCGACCGTGGCCGAGAGGATCTCGGCGGGCAGCTGGTCGAGTGCCGCTGCCAGCATGGAACGCCAGGGCGTGATGCGGGTCCAGGCCAGGTCGGTGTCACCCGGCCGGTACGTCGCCGCACGCACCGACAGCTCGTCGAGCGGGTGCTCGGCCGAGTAGGTGTCGGTGATCCGGCGCTGCGCGAGAGCGCCCAGCGGGTCCTTGGCCGGGTCCGCCGGAGCGTCCTCGGGCCACCACACGACGACCGGCGCGTCCGGCAGCAGCAGCGGCAGGACCACCGACTGCGCGTGGTTCGCCAGCTCGCCGTGCAGACGCAGGACGACGGTCTCGCCGGAGCCCGAGTCGGAACCGACCCGGACCTCCGCGTCGAGGCGCGCGTCGCGCCGGGAACGCGGAGAACGGCTGACCCGCTTGATCACCACGATGATCCGCGAAGGGTGCTCGCGAGCGGAGTCCGTCGCCGACTTGAGCGCGTCGTAGGCGTTCTCCTCGTCGGTGACGATGACCAGGGTGAGCACCATGCCGACCGCCGGGCTGCCGATGGAACGGCGGGCCGACACCAGGGCCTGGTTGATCTTGCTGGACGTGGTTTCCGTGAGATCGATCTTCATGGCCGGCGCCAGCTCCGTCCGTCGCGTGCGAGCATCTCGTCCGCCTCTGCCGGGCCCCACGTGCCGGCCGGGTACTGGGCGGGCTTGCCGTGCTTGTCCCAGTACTCCTCGATCGGGTCGAGGATGTTCCAGGAGAGCTCCACCTCCTGGTGACGCGGGAAGAGGTTGGCGTCACCGAGCAGGACATCGAGGATGAGCCGCTCGTACGCCTCCGGGCTGGACTCCGTGAAGGACTCGCCGTAGGCGAAGTCCATGGTGACGTCCCGGACCTCCATGGAGGTCCCCGGCACCTTGGAGCCGAAGCGCACGGTGACACCCTCGTCCGGCTGCACCCGGATGACCAGGGCGTTTCCGCCCAGCTCCTCCGTCGCGCCGGACTCGAAGGGCAGATAGGGCGCCCGCTTGAAGACGACCGCGATCTCGGTGACCCGGCGGCCGAGCCGCTTTCCGGTACGGAGGTAGAACGGCACGTCCGCCCAGCGGCGGTTGTTGATCGTCAGCTTGATCGCGGCGAAGGTGTCGGTCTTCGACTTGGGGTCGATACCGTCCTCCTCCAGATAGCCGAGCACTTCCTCGCCGCCCTGCCACGCGTGCGCGTACTGACCGCGCACCGTGTGCTTGCCCAGGTCGTCGGGCAGTTCCACCGCCGTGAGCACCTTGAGCTTCTCGGCGACCAGGGCCTTGGGGTGGAAGGAGCCGGGCTCCTCCATCGCCGTCAGCGCCAGCAGCTGGAGCAGGTGGTTCTGGATGACGTCACGGGCTGCGCCGATGCCGTCGTAGTAGCCGGCCCGGCCGCCGATCCCGATGTCCTCCGCCATCGTGATCTGGACGTGGTCGACGTAGGACCTGTTCCAGATCGGCTCCCACATCGTGTTGGCGAAGCGGAGCGCCAGGATGTTCTGGACCGTCTCCTTGCCGAGGTAGTGGTCGATGCGGAAGACCTCGTTCGGCGGGAACACGTCGTGCACCAGCTGGTTGAGGTCCTGGGCGCTCGCCAGGTCGTGCCCGAACGGCTTCTCGATGACGGCCCGCCGCCAGGAGCCTTCCTTCTGGTCGGCCAGCCCGTGCTTCTTGAGCTGCTGGACGACCTTGGGGAAGAACTTCGGCGGTACGGACAGGTAGAAGGCGAAGTTGCCGCCCGTGCCCTGAGCCTTGTCGAGTTCCTCGATCGTGGACTTCAGCGTCTCGAAGGCGACGTCGTCGTCGAACGTGCCCTGCACGAACCGCATGCCCTGGCTGAGCTGCTGCCAGACCTCCTCGCGGAACGGGGTGCGGGAATGCTCCCTGACCGCGTCGTGCACGACCTGCGCGAAGTCCTCGTCCTCCCAGTCGCGCCGGGCGAAGCCGATGAGCGAGAAGCCCGGTGGCAACAGGCCGCGATTGGCCAGGTCGTAGACAGCGGGCATCAGCTTTTTACGGGACAAATCGCCCGTGACGCCGAAAATCACCAGACCCGACGGCCCCGCGATACGCGGGAGCCGTCGGTCCTGGGCGTCACGGAGCGGGTTGGCTCCGGGAACACCAGACAAGGTGGTCAGCCCTTCGAAGGAGCGAGGCGCTGGAGTTCCGCCTCGGTCGACTTGAGCAGGTCGTTCCAGGCCGCCTCGAACTTGTCGACGCCCTCGTCCTCGAGCAGCTGTACGACCTCGTCGTAGCTGACTCCGAGACTCTTGATGGCGTCGAGATCGGCGCGTGCCTGGTCGTAGCGGCCGGCGACGGTGTTGCCACTGATCTCGCCATGGTCGGCGACCGCGTCAAGCGTGGCCTCCGGCATGGTGTTGACCGTGTTCGGGGCGACGAGGTCGTCGACGTACAGGGTGTCCTTGAGGGACGGGTCCTTCACACCGGTGGAGGCCCACAGCGGACGCTGCTTGTTGGCGTGCGCCTTGTCGAGGGGGGCCCAGCGGTCGCTGCCGAAGACCTCCTCGTACGCCTCGTAGGCCAGACGGGCGTTGGCCAGGGCGGACTTGCCCTTCGCGGCCTTCGCCTCGTCGCTGCCCACGGCGTCCAGCCGCTTGTCGATCTCGGTGTCCACACGGGACACGAAGAAGGACGCCACCGAGTGGATCTTGGAGAGGTCCAGGCCCGCGGCCTTCGCCTTCTCCAGGCCCGCCAGGTAGGCGTCCATAACCTCGCGGTAGCGCTCCAGCGAGAAGATCAGGGTCACGTTGACGCTGATGCCCCGCCCGATGGTCTCCGTGATCGCCGGCAGGCCGGCCTTGGTCGCCGGGATCTTGATGAGCGTGTTCGGCCGGTCGACCAGCCAGGCCAGCTGCTTGGCCTCGGCGACCGTGGCCAGGGTGTTGTGCGCCAGGCGCGGGTCGACCTCGATCGAGACCCGGCCGTCCTGGCCGTCGGTCGCGTCGAAGACGGGGCGCAGGATGTCCGCCGCGTCGCGCACGTCCGCCGTGGTGATCATGCGGATCGCTTCCTCGACCGTCACCTTGCGGGCGGCGAGGTCGGTGAGCTGCTGCTCGTAACCGTCACCCGAGGAGATGGCCTTCTGGAAGATCGACGGGTTGGTCGTGACACCCACGACGTGGCTCTGGTCGATCAGCTCGGCCAGGTTGCCGGAAGTGATCCGCTTGCGGGACAGGTCGTCCAGCCAGATCGCCACGCCCTCGTCGGAGAGGCGCTTGAGTGCGTCTGTCATGAGAAATACATCTCCTACTTGTCGTATGTCCGCATCAGCGCGCGGCGGCGGCGAGAGATTCCCGGGCGGCCTCGGCAACATGCGCCGCGGTGAAGCCGAACTCGCGGAACAGGACCTTGGCGTCGGCCGACGCGCCGAAGTGCTCCAGCGAGACGATCCGGCCCGCGTCGCCCACGTACCGGTACCAGGTGAGGCCGATGCCCGCCTCGACGGCGACCCTGGCCTTCACGGACGGCGGCAGCACGCTGTCCTTGTACGCCTGGTCCTGCTCCTCGAACCACTCGACACACGGCATCGAGACCACACGGGTCGGGACACCGGCGGCCTGGAGCTCGTCACGGGCCTCGACGGCCAGCTGGACCTCGGAGCCCGTGGCGATCAGAACGGCCTGCGGCTCGCCGCCTTCGGCGTCGAAGAGCACGTAGCCGCCCTTGGCCGCGTCCTCGTTCGCCGGGTAGGTCGGCACGCCCTGGCGGGTCAGCGCCAGACCGTGCGGGGCGCCCTTGCCGAACTCCTTGGTCCAGCGGCGCAGGATCTCGCGCCAGGCGATGGCGGTCTCGTTGGCGTCGCCCGGGCGCACGACGTTCAGGCCCGGGATGGCGCGCAGCGAAGCCAGGTGCTCGACCGGCTGGTGCGTCGGACCGTCCTCGCCGAGACCGATGGAGTCGTGCGTCCACACGTACGTCACCGGCAGGTGCATCAGCGCGGACAGACGCACGGCGTTGCGCATGTAGTCGGAGAACACCAGGAAGGTGCCGCCGTAGATCCGGGTGTTGCCGTGCAGCGCGATGCCGTTCATGGCCGCGGCCATGGAGTGCTCGCGGATACCGAAGTGGATCGTGCGGCCGTACGGGTCCGCCTCCGGCAGGGGGTTGCCTGCCGGGAGGAAGGAGGACGTCTTGTCGATCGTGGTGTTGTTCGAGCCGGCCAGGTCGGCCGAGCCGCCCCACAGCTCGGGGATGACGCCACCGAGCGCCTGCAGCACCTTTCCGGAGGCGGCACGCGTGGCGACCGCGTGTCCGGCCTCGAAGACCGGGAGCTCGTCCTCCCAGCCGGCGGGCAGCTCGCCCGAGGCGATGCGGTCGAAGTCGGCGGCGCGCTCCGGGGAGGCGGTGCGCCAGGCCGCGAAGGACTTGTCCCACTCGGCCCGCGCCTCGCGGCCGCGGTCCAGCGCCTCACGGGTGTGCGCGATGACCTCGTCGGAGACCTCGAACGTCTTCTCCGGGTCGAATCCGAGCACGCGCTTGGTGGCCGCGATCTCGTCGTCGCCGAGCGCCGAGCCGTGCGCGGCCTCGGTGTTCTGGGCGTTCGGGGCGGGCCAGGCGATGATCGAGCGGGCCGCGATGAAGGAGGGGCGCTCCGTCTCGGCCTTGGCGGCCTGCAGCGCGCGGTACAGACCCTCGGGGTCGAGGTCGCCGCTGGGGAGCTGGTCCACGCGCTGGACGTGCCAGCCGTAGGCCTCGTAGCGCTTCAGGGTGTCCTCGGAGACAGCGGTCTCCGTGTCGCCCTCGATCGAGATGTGGTTGTCGTCCCACAGCAGCACCAGGTTGCCGAGCTTCTGGTGGCCGGCGAGCGAGGACGCCTCGGCCGAGATTCCCTCCTGGAGGCAGCCGTCACCGGCGACGACCCAGACCATGTGGTCGAACGGGGAGGTGCCGGGGGCGGCCTGCGGGTCGAAGAGGCCGCGCTCGTAGCGCGAGGCCATCGCCATGCCCACGGCGTTGGCGACACCCTGGCCCAGCGGGCCGGTCGTCGTCTCGACACCCGTGGTGTGGCCGTACTCCGGGTGGCCGGGGGTCTTGGAACCCCAGGTGCGGAAGGCCTTGAGGTCGTCCAGTTCGAGGCCGTAGCCCGCCAGGTACAGCTGGATGTACAGCGTCAGGCTGGAGTGGCCCGCCGACAGCACGAAGCGGTCGCGGCCGGTCCAGTCGGCGTCCGCCGGGTCGTGGCGCATCACCTTCTGGAAGAGGGTGTACGCGGCTGGAGCGAGGCTCATCGCCGTGCCCGGGTGGCCGTTTCCGACTTTCTGTACGGCGTCCGCGGCGAGGACACGCGCGGTGTCCACGGCCCGCTGGTCCAATTCGGTCCACTGAAGGTCTGTGGTGGTCGGCTTGGTGCTCACCCTGAGTCAGGGCTCCTCTCCACTGTTCGTAAACCGGCTGCTTGTTACCGCACCGGGCATTGTCGAGCCTACCCCTGACGCAAGGGCGTCCTTCTGCCCTTTCCGCGGTGCGGCCGACCTGCGGAGTTCGCCTCCCGTATGAGCGCCGTCGTTCACTTCTGCGCCACCCCAACACGACCGCACCCCCGCGAAGAGCGGCGTATGTCCAACGTCTACAGTGGACTGGTTCGCGCAAGTCTTTACCGGGCCCACAGCCCGGAGCTTGCTGGGATTTCTCTGTCAGGGGTGTGCGTGACGGCCGTCGAGTCCCGACCCGCAGGGGTCGCCTTGACTCCGAGCCCAGTGGGCCATCGCCCGTTCGGGGCCCGTGTCAAGGCATTTGTGGCTCTTACCAAGCCGCGCATCATCGAGCTGCTGCTGATCACCACCGTTCCGGTGATGTTCCTCGCCGCTCAGGGCGTGCCTGATCTTTGGCTCGTAGTGACCACCACCGTCGGCGGATATCTCTCCGCGGGCGGTGCCAATGCACTCAACATGTATATCGACCGCGACATCGACGCGCTGATGGACCGTACGTCGCAGCGTCCGCTGGTCACAGGCATGGTGAGTCCCCGCGAGTGCCTGGCCTTCGGAATCGCTCTCGGGGTGATTTCCACGGTCTGGTTCGGACTGCTCGTCAACTGGCTCTCCGCGGCCCTCGCGCTGGGCGCACTCCTGTTCTATGTGGTCGTCTACACGATGCTGCTGAAGCGCCGTACCGCGCAGAACATCGTCTGGGGCGGAATCGCCGGCTGCATGCCGGTACTCATCGGCTGGTCAGCCGTGACCAATTCGCTGTCGTGGGCCGCTGTCATTCTCTTCGCGGTCATCTTCTTCTGGACGCCGCCGCACTACTGGCCGCTGTCGATGAAGGTCAAGGACGACTACGCCCGGGTCGGTGTCCCGATGCTTCCGGTCATCGCGTCCAACCGAGTGGTGGCCCGCCAGATCGTCATCTACAGCTGGGTGATGGTCGCGGTCTCGCTGCTGCTCACCCCGCTGGGCTACACGGGCTGGTTCTACACGCTGGTGGCCGTACTGACCGGTGGCTTCTGGCTCTGGGAGGCGCACGGCCTGCAGAACCGGGCCAAGTCCGGGGTGACGGGCGCCAAGCTCAAGGAGATGCGGCTCTTCCACTGGTCCATCACCTACGTCTCGCTCCTCTTCGTCGCCGTGGCCGTGGACCCCTTCCTGCGGTAACACCCGCACAGCACTCCGCCGACGGGCGGGGGACGTGGCCGAAGCCACGTCCCCCGCCC
>NZ_JBHVCT010000151.1:0-8081 GCF_042803195.1 Streptomyces sp. NPDC057428 | reverse complement strand
TGCCCACACTGTGCGCGTTGAACCCCGTGGCGTGGGCTCCGCGCACCGAGCGCCCCACCCCCCCCCCCCCCGCCCCCGGTAAAGGGCCCCCCCCGGGGCACGCCCAAGTTTTTGCCGGGTGGGGCCCCCCCCCCCCCCCCGCCGGGGCGGGGGGGGGGGCTGCACGTGGATGGTGGTCAGGTGCGGGCGGCGGTGGTGAGGCGGCCGTCGTGGACTTCGGTGACGGCGTCGACGGTGGTGAGCAGGGAGCGGTCGTGGGTGACCAGGACGGTGGCGGTGGCTTTCTGGTGGGTGAGGGTGGTGATCAGGTCGAGGATGGCGGCTCCGCGGTCGTGGTCGAGGGCGCTGGTGGGTTCGTCGACCAGGAGGATGGCGGGATCGTTCATGAGGGCGCGGGCGATGTTGATGCGCTGGCGTTGGCCGCCGGAGAGCTGATGTGGGCGGCGGTCTGCCTGGTCGGCGAGGCCGACGGCGTCGAGCAGGTCCAGGGCGCGGGTGCGGGCCGTCTTGGGGTTGCGGCCGTCGAGGTGGGCCATGACCTGGAGTTGTTCGGCGGCCGTGAGGGAGGGCAGCAGGTTGGGCTGTTGGAAGACGATGCCGATGGTGGTGCGGCGCAGGGTTGTCAGTTCGTGGCGGCTCAGCCCGCGGGTGTCGGTGCCGGCGATTGTCAGGCACCCGGTGTCGGGGGTGATGAGAGTGGCGGCCACCGCGAGGAGGCTGGACTTGCCGGACCCGGAGGGACCGACGACAGCGGTGATCGTGCCGGCGGGGACGCTCAGGTTCACTTGGTCGAGGGCGGTCAGCCGGCTGGTGCCGTCGGGATAGGTGAGGGTGATGTCGGCCAGCTGCAGACCGGTGCTGGTGGTCGCGGTGGTGGTCATCGGGCACTTCCCAGGGCAGTGAGGGGGTCGACGGAGGTGATGCGCCGGATGGACAGGGCCGCCCCGAGCACGCCGAGGGCGATCATGACGGCCATCGGGACGAGGACTGTGGCGGCGTCCAGGACGAAGGGGACCGCGCTGCCGCCGACGGCGGCGCCGATACCGGCTGCGATGACGGTGCCTGTCCCGGTGCCGAGGACAAGGAGGATCATCGCCTGGCCCAGGGCGTCCTTGAGGAGGTAGCGGGTGGGGGCGCCCAGCGCCTTGAGGACGGCAACGTCGCCGCTGCGCTGGATGGTCCACACGGTGAAGAACGCGCCGACGACCAGGGCCGAGATGGCGAACAGGAAGCCGCGCATCAGCTGCAGGGAACCGTTCTCCGCGGTGAAGGAGCCGATCGCCTGCAGTGCGTCGTCGCTGCCGACGGTCTTGGTGTCCAGCTTCTGGTCGGCTGCCGACAGGTCGGCTCCGGAGGTGGTCGACAGGGCCACGACGGTGGCCTGCTCGCCTCTGCCGCCGGCCGGGGCACCGAGTTGCTGCCAGTCGCCGAGGGAGGTCCACACCACGGGGGTGTGGCTGTACATCGCCCCGCCGCTGACGGCGGCGATGGTGACCTTGTGTCCGCCCAGGGTGAACGTGTCCCCGGCCTTCACGCGCAGTTCGTCGGCGGCCTTCGTGGACATCACCACGGTGCCGTCTTCGAGGTCACTGGAGTCGGGGGCCAGGGAAGAGCCGGACTGGACGCCGAAGGCGGACAGGGAGGTGGTGGTGGAGCCGGCCTGGGCCTTGGTCATCGCGATGCCCAGCGGCTGGGCGGATTCCACGCCGGGTTGCCGGGCCCACTGCTTCCAGGTGTTCTGGTCGATGCGGGAGTCGGTGAAGGAGATGTCCTGCCCGCCGGCGGGAGCGGAGAAGGCCAGGTGGTCGGCGGGCAGGCCGGTGACTGCGGAGGTGTTCTCCCGGCCCAGCCCGGCCGTGAGCCCGGACAGCAGCCCCACCAGCAGTGTGATCATCACGATCACGGTGCCCATGAGGGCGAAGCGGCCCTTGGCGAACCGGAGGTCTCTCCAGGCGACGAACACAGCCATGCCTCTTTCGATGGTTTCCAGGGCCGGACCCGTTGCCCGGCGGCGTGTCTCAACCGTCGCCTTCGGGGCCTGACCGCCGCATCGCGCCGAGGACTGCCCGAGGGCGGCCAAAGGGTTCACCCCCGCCTACACCTTTTGATCGATGCCGCGGCCTGCGACGCCTGCATAACCTGACCTGGGGAGGAGCACGACATGGAACAGATGTCCGGCAGTTGATGAGAGATGTTGTGAGCGATCCTTCCCTGACACCCGCGCTACGTGTACTGCGTATCTGCCTGCACCTGATGGTCGTCGGCCTGCTCGCCCTGGCAGCGGTACGGGCTGCGGCCGACGGCGCCACGAACGCCCCGGCCGTGCTGGCCACGGCCTGTACGCTCGCCGCTGTCTACGGCATCGGACCGCTGCTGCGGCCCGTACGCACCCGGGCGGCGGCCGCAGCCTGGTGGCTGTCAGCGGTCACGGCCACCTGGCTGGTGCTGCTCGCGCTCACCCCGGACGGCATCTGGCTGGCCTTCCCCCTGTTCTTCCTCCAGCTGCACCTGCTGCCGCGCCGCTGGGCCCTGACCGCCGTCGCAGCCACCACCGCGCTGGCGATCGCCGGGTTCGGCTGGCACACCCTCGCCCTCACCCCGGGCACCGTCATAGGACCCGTGCTCGGCGCCGCGGTCGCCGTCGCGGTGGCGCTCGGCTACCAAGCCCTGTACCGGGAGAGCGAGCAGCGACGGCGTCTCATCGAGGAGCTGACCGCGACCCGCGGTGAACTGGCCGCGGCCGAGCACGCCGCCGGGGTCCTGGCCGAGCGCGAACGCCTGGCCCGCGAGATCCACGACACCCTCGCCCAGGGCCTGTCCTCCATCCAGCTGCTCCTGCGGGCCGCCGAACGCGCCCAGCTCGCCGGCTGGACCGAGGGAGCGCTGGACCACGTCCGCCACGCCCGCCGGACCGCCGTCGACAACCTCGCCGAAGCCAGGCGGTTCGTCCGCGCCCTGAGCCCGCCCGACCTGGAAGCCGCAAGCCTGCCCGCCGCTCTGGAGCGCCTGTGCACCACCACCTCCCGCACCTCCGGGCTGACCGTCCACTGCCAGATCTCCGGCACCCCCGCCGACCTGCCCACCCCGCATGAGGTCGCACTGCTGCGCGTGGCTCAGTCCGCGCTGGCCAACACCGTCCAGCACGCGCACGCCACCCACGTCGAGATGACCTTGAGCTACATGGACACCGAGGTCGCCCTCGACGTCGTCGACAACGGACACGGCTTCGACGCCGACGCGCTCCTGATGCCGGGCGAGAACGAGTCCGGCTCCGGCTTCGGACTGGCCGCCATGCGTGCCCGCGCCCGCGCCCTGCACGGCGTTCTCACCCTCGAAACCGCCCCCGGGCAGGGCACCGCCCTTGCCGTCACTCTCCCCCTCCCCGCCCGCGAAGGAACCGACGCATGAGCGCCTCCCCCGTCCGGCTGCTGCTTGCCGACGACCACCCGGTGGTACGGGCCGGCCTGCGCGCGGTGCTGGAGACCGAACCCGGCTTCACCGTCGTCGCCGACGTGCCCGGTGCCGGAGAAGCCGTCACCCTGGCCGCCGAACCCGACCTGGCCATCGACGTGGTCCTGATGGACCTCCAGTTCGGCGGGCAGATGCTCGGCGCCCAGGCGACCGCCGCCATCACCGCCCGAAAAGGCGCACCGCGTGTCCTGATCCTGACCACCTACGACACCGACGTCGACATCCTCGCCGCCATCGAAGCCGGCGCGTCCGGCTACCTCCTCAAAGACGCCCCGCCCGAGGAGCTCGCCGCCGCTGTGCGCACCGCCGCGGCCGGGAAGTCCGCCCTGGCCCCCGCCGTCGCCCTGCGGCTTATGGACCGCATGCGCGAGCCCGCCACCACCTTGACTCCGCGCGAAACCGAGATCCTGCAGCTGGTCGCCGACGGCCTGTCCAACGCCGCCATCAGCAAACAGCTCTTCCTCAGCCAGGCCACCGTGAAATCCCACCTCGCGCACATCTACACCAAGCTCAACGCCGACTCCCGCACATCCGCCGTCGCCACCGCAACCGCCCAGGGTCTCATCCGCCGCTGACCCCCGCGGGCTTCTCCGCCGATCCGCCAGCCTCTCCCGGCCTCGGGGCCGTTGAGGTCCATGGCAACCCAGGTTCAGGGCCCGCCAACGACTATGCGAACGTGGCGGAGAACCGGCCTATCTCCAGTCGTCGCCACCCTCGAACCCAACCTGAACCGCATCGTGCTGCCGGGGAACCAGCCATCCCGCGGGCGCGGGTAGCAGGGCTTCGGGTGGCTGGGTATCCGGAATATTCAGGATTCGGGGCCAAGGCCCGTTCCGCCGTGGCCCGTGTCATACGACACCGACCCAGACGTCGGGGCCCAAGGTGCCCTTCACATCCGAGGCCACGGATGTCGGGTCGACCTCGTAGCCGAGCGCGTACACCGTTGTCTTCTCCAGGCCGCGCACCTGGAGGCGTACGGGGTTGGCGCCGCGGTGGGCTCCGAGGATCCGCTGAAGTTCCTTCACGTTGCGCTCGTTGACCTGGTGGGATCGTAGCTGGAGCTGTACCGGCGGCCGGCTGCCGCTCTCCGCGGACGATACGTCCAGTACTTGGAGTTCCTGGCCGAAGATGCTTGTCGTGCCGTCCCGGTCGTTCAGCCGGCCTGTCACGGACACGATGCTGTCGGGGATGAGGGCGGGCTGGACCAGCGTGTAGGAGGCGGGGAAGAACAGCACTTCCATCTCGCCGTCGCGGTCGGCGAGGTTGATGATGGCCCAGGCGTTGCCTTGCTTGGTCACCTTCAATGTGACCCCGGTGATCAGTCCGGCGAGCTGCACCATTCCTTCGCTGCGGCCGGATCCGAGAAGTTCGCTGATCGTGGTGTCCCGGTTGCGGGAGAGGATGTGTTCCGTGCCGTCCAGCGGATGCGCGGAGACATACATGCCGAGCATCTCCCGCTCGGTGGCGAGGAGTTGTTTTCTCGGCCATTCGGAGTCGTCGATCGGGAAGTCGAGGCCGAGGGCGGCCGCGTCCGGGTCTTGCGCTCCGAGGTCTCCGAACAGGTCGTCCTGTCCGATGGCTGCCTGCTTCTTCACCGGGATGACGGAGTCGATGGCGTCTTCGTGGACCGCCGAGAGGCCCTTGCGGGAGTGCTTGAGGGAGTCGAAGGCGCCTGCCTTGATCAGAGACTCGACGGCCCTCTTGTTGAGCGCACCGATCTCAGCCTTGTCGAGGAAGTCGGAGAAGGAGGCGTACTTTCCCTTGGCCTTGCGGGTGCTGACGAGCGACTCGATGACGTTGTCGCCGACGTTGCGGATCGAGCGCAGGCCGAAGCGGACGTCGTCGCCGATGGCGGTGAAGTTCGCTACGGACTCGTTGATGTCCGGTTGAAGGACCTGCACGCCGAGCTTGCGGGCGTCTGCCAGGTAGATGCCCGCCTTGTCCTTGTCGTCGCCCACGGAGGTGAGGAGGGCGGCCATGTACTCGGCCGGGAAATTGGCCTTGAGGTAGGCGGTCCAGTACGAGACGAGCCCGTATCCGGCGGTGTGGGACTTGTTGAACGCGTAGCCGGAGAAGGGGAGCATGACGTCCCACAAGGCCTTGATGGCTTCTTCGGAGTAGCCGTTGGCCTTCATGCCGCCGTGGAACTTTTCCCACTCGGCAGCCAGGACCTCGGGCTTTTTCTTGCCCATGGCGCGTCGCAGCAGGTCGGCGCCTCCCAGGGTGTACCCGGCGAGCTGCCGGGCGATCGCCATGATCTGCTCCTGGTAGACAAGGAGGTGGAAGGTGTTGCCGAGGATGGGTTCCAGGGCACCTTCCAGCTCGGGGTGGATCGGGGCGATTTCCTGCCGGCCCGTCTTGCGGTGCGCGTAGTTCATGTGCGCGTTGGCCGCCATGGGCCCGGGCCGGTACAGGGCGAGTGCTGCGGCGATGTCTTCGAACCGGGAGGGCTCCATGGCTTTGAGGAGCGTGCGCATGCCGCCGCCGTCGAGCTGGAACACACCGAAGGTGTCGCCGCGGGCCAGGAGCTGGAAGGCCACGGCGTCGTCCAGGGGAATCGCCTGATCGCCGTCCTGGGGGACGGTGTCGGTGGTGATGCGGACACCGCGGTTCTCGCGGATGTTCTGAATGGCATGGTCGATGACCCCCAGGTTCCGCAACCCCAGGAAGTCCATCTTGACCAGGCCCATGTCCTCGCAGGACGGGTAGTCGAAACCGGTGATCTTGACGCCGTCCTTGGCCCGCATGTGCAGCGGGATGCGGTCGGTCAGCCTGGTCTTGGAAAGGATCACCGCGGCGGCGTGCACGCCGGTGTTACGGATCAGGCCCTCGACGCCCATCGCGCCGTCGATGACCTTGCGGATATCCGGCTCGTTCTCGTACAGAGCCCGGATCTCTCCGGCCTCCCCGTAACGGGGGTGAGCCTTGTCGAAGATGCCGGGCAAGGGGATGGACTTGCCCATCACGTCCGCCGGCAGAGCCTTGGTGATCCGCTCGCCGTGTGAGAACGGATACCCCAGGAGCCGCGACGTGTCCTTGATCGCGTTCTTGGCCTTCAGCTTTCCGAACGTGTTCACCATGGCGGTGAACTCGTCGCCGTACTTCTCGACGACGTAACGCACCATGCGGTCGCGGTGGCGGTCGTCGAAGTCGAGGTCGACGTCCGGCGGGTTGATGCGCTCCGGATTCAAGAACCGCTCGAAGAGCAGCCCGTGCTCCAGCGGACACAACTCAGTGATCCGGGTCGCGTACGCCACGATCGATCCGGTCGCCGACCCACGGCCCGGACCGACGGGAATCTTCTGGTCCCGGGCGTACTGGCAGATGTCGGCAACCACGAGGAAGTACGAGGAGAAGCCCATCGGACCGATGACCGTCATCTCGGTCTCGAAGCGCTCCATGACCGGGTCGGGGATCGGCGAGCCGTAGCGCATCATCAGGCCTTTGACGCACTCCCGACGCAACCACGACTCCTGCGTCTCCCCCTCCGGAACGTCCGGGTACTGGGGCATCTCGTCCTCAGGAGCGAACACCTGCTCGTAGGACTCGATGCGCTCGGCGATCAGCAGGGTGTTGTCACAGGCCCCGGGGAGCTCCGAGAACAGTTCCCGCATCTCGGCGGCCGTCTTGAGGTAGTAGCCGGCGCCGTTGAACCGGAAGCGCCCTGGATCGTTCTTGTCTTTGCCGACGCCGATGCACAGCAGGTTGTCGTGGGCGTCCGCGTGCTCCTCGAGGACGTAGTGAGCGTCGTTCGTGGCGAGCAGCGGAATGCTCAGGTCCTTCGCCAGCCGCAGCAGGTCCCCGCGGACGCTGCGCTCCAGGTCGAGGCCGTGATCCATCAGTTCGAGGAAGTAGTTCTCCTTGCCCAGGATGTCCTGGTAGGCGGCCGCTACCTCACGGGCTTCGTTGTACTGGTTCAGCCTCAGCCGGGTCTGGATGGCACCCGAGGGGCATCCGGTCGTGCCGATGATCCCTTCTGAGTGCTCAGCGATCAGCTCCATGTCCATACGGGGCTTGCCGGCCGGGAACTGGCCCGTGTAGCTGGCTTCGGTGGAGAGGTAGAACAGGTTCCGCAGGCCCTGCACGTTCTGCGCCCACATCGTCATGTGGGTGAAACGGCCCCCGCCCGAGACGTCCTTGGACCCCTCACCGTCATCCGACATCGCCCGCACTCCGCCGGGCCCCCAGAACTCCTGTTTCCGGTTCCGGCGGCTGGACGGGGCTACGTACGCCTCGATCCCGATGATCGGCTTCACACCCTCGAAGCCCTTGGCCACCTGCTGGAACTCGTAGGCCCCGAACATGTTCCCGTGGTCGGACATCGCAATGGCCGGCATGCCCTGACGGTCCACCTCGGCGAACATCGGCTTCAGCCGCTGAGCCCCGTCGAGCATGGAGTACTCGGTGTGATTGTGCAGGTGAACGAAGGAATCAGGCACCGGCTACAGACCTCCACGGCGGGGCAAAGGAAGGCGTTCACCCTAGCGCCGGAGGGGGCACTGGACAGCGTCTTGGCCCAAGGCCGCGAAGTTTGCTGATCGGCGGGGCTGTCAAGGGGGTTCGTCAGGTGGCGAGGGTGTAGGTCGCGCGGCCGGTCTTGTGGAGCATTC
>NZ_JBHVCT010000150.1:0-8120 GCF_042803195.1 Streptomyces sp. NPDC057428 | reverse complement strand
ACCATCGTCAGGGGTCCCGTCGTGCGTCCAGACCCTCCCACCAGCACAAATCACCCCTTGACAGCCCCGCCGATCAGCAAACTTCGCGGTCTTGCGTCTTGGCCCCTCGTCGCGCCGCGTTGTGAAGAGCCGAGGCCGTGGCCTCGGGCGTTCGCAGAGAGTTCTTTCGCCCGCCGTCGCTGCAGCAAAAGGCGACGCCCTCGGGCGTGGCGCGGCGTGCCCTCGCCGGCACTACCAAGCTCCCACCGTCACACAATGTGTCACCGCCGCGGCCCCAAGGGAGGAGAGCCGCTGGACCGCCACACCTGGACGCATACAAGTGGCCTGCCTGCAGCGGATTAAGCGGCTTTGATGAAGATCGCTGCTGATCCTTTGATGTGTGCGCGTTGACGGTTCAGGGCTTGGTCGACTGCGGTGCCGATCGCGTCGGCAGTGGTGTAGACGCGCTCGGGGTAGTCCTCGTACTTCGCCGAGCGCCACACTCGCTCGATGCCATTCAGTTCGGGACTGCGGGGTGGGAGGTAGAAGCGTCCGACGCCGATGGCGGCCAGTTCCTCCCGGCGTCCCTTGAAGACCCGGGCCACGTGCGCGGAGCCCAGTACGACAGTGCACGGCCGCATGCGAGAGAAGCCCGCAGGCGGCTCCTCCAGCGCGGCTGCACCGCCAGGCAGGCCGGCCAGTTACGTGCACACGAACTCCAACAGCACGGCCGCCGCGGTCTTCCTGCAGGTCGGAGCGAACCCGCTCTCGTCGAGGAAACACAGGTCCCTCACGCCCGCATGCGGGCCCAGCCGTAAAGCCGTAACTCCTCCAGCTCGGCCCGGGCGGCCTGCTGGAGGACGGGGTCGGCATTGTGCCGCAGCGTGTCCCTGGTCCGTTTCCACCGGAACCCGTCCCGGTGCAGCAACTCCGTCAGCCACGCCGCCGAGACCCGAGCCCCCGCTCGGCTGCCAGTCAGTCACACAACGCGGCGGCAGTCCACGTCCGGCCCTGACGAGCGGACTCGTCCAGCAGAGCGCGGCCACCGCTTCGCGGTCGTCACAGGTGATCGAAGCCGGACGGCCCGATCGAGGGGCGTCCGCCAGCGCGTCGAACCCCCCAGCCATGAACCGGTGGACCGCACCCCGCACGGTGACGTCGTTACATTCGAGCAGGTCAGGAACCTCGGGGACGGTCAGACCACGCCCCGTCAGCCGTATGCACTCCAGACGCAGCTTGGTACGCCGCGAGATCACGTGCCCGCAGCCGCTCGCGCACCTGACGTCCCTGATCAGACGTCAACTCCACACGCAGGATCTTTGGCTTGAGGCAGCCCCTCCCTGCCCCGTCCCAAACCCGAACGGCAGCCGCACAGCACCGAGACCGCTCAGTGCCCTCGGTCAAGGCATTTCGAGTTCGGGCAAGGAGAGGAAGCCGGTGACTGCCTGCACCGTTCGTTCCTCATTGTCATCTCTCCCAAGATCTGCCGTCGGCCCGATCAGATTCGCCGCAATGAGGACGGGCAGCAACAGATCAGGTTCCTCGCCTACTCGGTCGTATAGGTTCTCGAAGCTGAATCCTGTGATCAGGCTCCCGTCGCGGTAGTACTCGAACCAGGGGCCGTGGGCCTTCGCCCAGCATGGCTCGGTCACGAAGACGGCGAGTTCGCCACCGTCAGGGCACAGCCGCCCGTAGTGGGCAAGGTCGTAGTCGCCGCTGTCCCAACTGAGCATGTCGTGCATCATCAGGCCCCAGTCGGTTCCCTTGCCGTACGCGAGTGGCATTCGCCGCTGACCGAGGACTCCTCGCACGAGCGCGTCCAGAGGCAAACCTCGGAAGAAGACGACGTTGGTCTCCTCGTGGTGCGGGAGCGCCCGGTGTATCCAATGCATCATGCCGTGCACCGTAGAGGAACCCACTGACACAGCCCTGCGGCCGTCCGCCGTCGTCGAAACAACGACCAGCTAGGCAATGGCCGGGCACAAGACAGTTCCACCGGTCGTCAGCCTGGGCGGCCAAGGATCACTACTCGTCTTCACCGAAACCGCTTCACGAAGGCTCCGCTCCCAACGATGGCGCTGACTCGGATCCATCCAGTGAGGACGCAGTTGGGTACTGCCTTCTGCCACTCCCCCGCGATCCCCCGCGACTTGCACGGACATCGCCATCCCCTCGGACAACTACACGATCTCCAGAGCGCGCGCCGCTGCGCAAAGAGTTCTGGGAGGGGCATTTCTGGCGAAAGTCTCAAAAGTCGAGCCACATAACGGGCCTTCTGACGGCCGAACGTGACATGCCTGGTGTGACCGGACCAAGCATGGGACCGCAGGCCACCAGCGAGGCGTACAGGCGGTTTTGCTCTCCGCTACGCCACAGGATGCGGCCGGGAGGAGACGTGCCGGTGGGCAGCAGCGCCGGGACGGGGGGACATGGCGGCTGCGTCGCACCTTCCTGGAGGTACATGCCCTACCGACCGTCCCGCCCAGCAACCTCAACCGCGATGACACCGGCGTCCCGAAGACCGCGGTGTATAGGGGAGTGCCTCGCCCGGTGCACGCGAAGGCTCCTACTTCGGCAGGGGCGTGCTCGTGCTCGTCGCGCGTGTTGTCCGCGGACAACACACATCGATCAGGGCCTGCCTCCTGGCCTGCACTGCGTGCAGCGGCGAGTTACCGGTCCCCCGTCGACGTACGAAACAGCCTGCTCCGGGATGGAGCGGTGCTCCGTCTACCGCGTTATCAAAGTCGACCCCGCCGACCGGGATGAGCATGGTTACTACGTTGACGCGAGCATTCCGAGCAGCCGGGTCCCGAAACGGGTGCGCGCCGGGGTCAGCCGGCCCCGGCGCGCACCAACGAGTGCCCCTACACGTATGCGTGGAGTTCCTTGATCAGCTGCGTCAACTGCTCGGGGGGCAGCCCGGACGCGAGCGTTCGCGCCTGTTCCTCGACGGATGCGCCGAGCTGGCGCACCAGGAGCAAGCTGCGCTCATCCCCCGGTTCAGCCGTCCCGCTCCCCCGGTCGTCCGCCTCGGCCGGAGCCATGGCCGTGCCGGTTGTGTTGTCCGCGGACAACAGAGGAGCGGGGACGGTCGCGGCTGATGTTGCCGTCGCGTGCGAACCGGCGACCTCCGTGTTGTCCGCGGACAACATCGCCGTGTTGTCCGCGGACAACACGCGCTCTTCACCGTGAGCGGGATTCGCAGGAGACGCTGCCCGAGCCGGAGAAGGCTGACCCGTCTTCTTTTCGGGCAGTTTGTTGTCCGCGGACAACACGGAATCCGCCGCAGGGGAGTGGCGACCCACCGATTCCGTGTCTCCGACCGGTACGGGGGACGGTGCGTCGGCCGTCTGCCTGGCCCGCTGCAGGAGAAGCTTCTCCTCCTCGCGCGCGCGGACCTCCAGATCCCGGGTCTCCTTGAGGTGGGCCAGCAGCCCGGCCCCGTCGAGCCCAGGCTCTTCCTTCAGCCGCCGTGCCAGCAGACGGCCGTCACGCTCGGGGAGAGAACCGGAGCTGAGCATCGCCTGCAGCTCAGCGGGGAGTTCAAGGAGAGCGAGCTGGTTGGTGACCCAGGAACGGTCACGCCCCAGCCGCTTGGCCGCCCGCGTGCGGGCGCCCTTCTCCGACTCCTCACTGCACACCCGCACGAGCTCAAGGACGCCGCGCGCACGCTCTACGACATCGAAGTCCTCTCGCTCAAGGTTTTCCTTGAGCAGGTGGTCGACGAACTCCTCGCGGGAGGCCGCCAGGTCGTCGCGTACGACGAAGTCCAAAGACTCCAGGCCCACATGGACTGCGCTGCGGAAACGCCGCTCGCCATTGACCAGTACGTGGGCCGAGCCACCGATCTGCGCCTCGTGCTCGGGCCAGAGCCTCAGGTACGCGGAACGGGACACGGCGACGCACGCGGCGAGCTGGGCGATGCGCAGCTCCTCACCGAACCGGGTGAGGTCCTCCTCCGAACCGAAGTTGCGACGAGGGTTGAGAGGCGTCGGCGCGACATCTTCCAAGGGAAGGCGCCGCAGCTCGTACGACGGAACGTCGCCCTGCACTATGGCCTTCGCCCGGCCCCGGGCGCTGCGGCCGCGTGGCACGCCCCCGAAGGACGAGCCCGTGCCGAGGCGGTCGGCGACACTCATGACATGGCCTTCCGAGCAATGGCGCGCATGACCTCGGACTGCTCGCACTCCGGGGCGTAGGACAGCAGGGGTTGCTTGAGACGGACGGACTCGCGCTGTTCCTTGAGCTCGGGCATGACACCGACGACCGGCGGGTCGCCGATCTCCTTCCAGCTGTGCAGCGACGACGTGGCGATGTAACCCTTGCGGCTGTCATACATGTTGACGATGAAGCCGAGCATCGAGATCTCGACCTCCATGTCGGCGCACAGGTCCTGGATCTGGTCGTAGAGCATGTCGTACGCGTCGGCCGACGAGTCCTCTGCGAGCACCGGGATGAAGATGCCGGACAGGCCCGGCTTCTCGTCCTCGCGTGTACGGCAGTAGTACAGGGCCGTGTCCATGGTGTAGCCGAGGCTGGGCGGGCAGTCGACCACGATGTAGTCGAACTCCTTCTCCAGCGGCTCCAGAGCCTTCTCGAGTGCGGTCTCCTTGATACGCACGAAGCGGCTGGTTGCGAGCTTGGCGTCGAGCAGGAACGCGTCCTTGCAGGCCGGCAGCATGAACAACCGCCCGCTGAAGACGCCGTCCTCTATCGGGACGAGCAGTTCACGAAGGTCGCCCTTCGCCTCGCCCAGCATGTGCTTGGCCAGGCTGGGGGACTCGATGTCGAACAGGTCGTATCCGAGCTGTTTGGTGAGATGGCCCTGGGGGTCGAAGTCGATGAGCAGGACGCGATTGCCTGCCTCGGCCAGGGCCTGTGCGACACCGGAGGACGTAGCGGTCTTGCCGACCCCGCCCTTCTGGTTGCCGAAGATGAGCCGACGGGCCCAGCTGGGCCGCGTCGCGGGCCGGCGGGGGGAGAGGTGCGTGTCGAGCCACAGTCGGATTGCCTGGGCGATGCCCTGGTTGAAGGGGATGCCGCGTCGCTTGCAGTCGTCCTTGAACTCCCCGTACAGCCCGTTGGGGAGATAGGTGGAGAACGAACTGCCCCCCGTGGTGTCCACGGGAGCGCGCTCGGCGTCATCTGCACGCCATGCCTGTACGCCTTCGGTCACGGCATCCTTGATATCGACGCCGAACTCGGCTGCCCTGACCTTGAGTTCCTGCCGCAAGGCCGCCGGCAACTTGGCGACTACCTTTTCCCTGTCATCGGGGGAGTATGGGACGGTCATACGGTTACCTTACTCACCTAGATGGGTGCTGTGATGCAGGCGGGGTCGATATTTCGCGGCGTGTCACCCGGATGGGGGGGAGATGCTTGAGGTGGGCCGTTTGGAGGCGATGGGTGAATTGGGGGTTTGGGAGGCAATGTCGGTTTCGGTGAAAGTGCATCAATACTGGCCTGGTCGCCCCGATAGAACGGCAGGTCAGCGAGACCTGCTCCCTGCGCACGCGGGGACGGTCCCGACGGCCCCGACGTCGCCCACCGCTCCCCCAGCTGCTCCCCGCGCACGCGGGGATGGTCCCTGCCCACGATCAGCGATGCCCGCCGTGCCCGCCTGCTCCCCGCCCACGCGCAGCACTCGAGAGCGAGCCGAGGAGCAAGCCGCAGCCGACTTGACTGGCAGGGTGTTCGTTTCTGACCAGGTGGCAGGCCTTCGAACCGGCGGCTCTTGTTACGGTCTCTCGAACCGATGGGCCGGTTGCGAGTGGAGCTGGGCTTGTTTCCTGAGACGGTTTTGCACAGCGGACGACTGGTCCTCCGCGCGTTCGACACCAGCGACATTCCGGCCACACGCGCAAGCTGCGCGGACCCCCTTACTCAGCGATGGCTTCCGCTGCCCCAGCCCTACACGCTGGAAGACGCCACAGCCTGGTGCACAGCAACGGCGCGCGCGATGCGAGAGAGCGGCGACGGCATCCAATTCGCCGTCACCGACTCCGGCACTGGGTGCCTGATGGGCCAAGTCGGCTTGAAGAGGACGGACTGGCGGGCGCTGGTGAGCGAAGTTGGCTACTGGGTTTCTCCCTGGGCGCGCGGTCACGGCATTGCCGCCGAAGCAACCCGCACCCTGGCGCGCTGGCTCCTGACCAACCAGCACTTCCAACGGCTGGAACTACGAGCTGCCGCCGAGAACACCGCGTCGCAGGCAGTAGCCCTCAAGGCCGGCTTCCATCGCGAAGGCACCCTGCGAAGCGCCGGCTTCGTGAACGGGGCTCGAGTTGACCTGGTTCTGTTCTCCCTCTTGCCCGGCGACCTCAAGCCGACTGGTGCCACGGGGCACGGCTAACGGTCCCCTGGGGGAGGCCACCGCCGCGGCCGAGCGGAGATGCCTCGCTCCAGCCAGAGGCGGAGTCCGTGTTGTCCGCGGACAACATTGCGCCGGTCTCTCGATCCCGTCCGTGTTGTCCGCGGACAACATCGCGCCGGTCTCTCGATCCCGCCCCTGTTGTCCGCGGACAACATCGCGCCGGTTCTCAATCCCATCCGTGTTGTCCGCGGACAACACCGGGCCGGTTCTCAATCCCGCCAGGTTCGCAGGAGCATCGCGATGCGCGCGGCTGAGCACCGCGGGTCGTACAGCTCGTGCGCCAGAGCCGACAGCTGTTCCCGTGTCGGTGCCACAGGGACGCCACTGGCTTCGAGGTACATCACAGCTACGGCGCAGGCCACGCTCAAGTTGGACTGCTCCAACCAGCGCAACCGTCCCAGGGTGTGCACCAGGGCCGCAGCTCTGGCGAAGGTGCCCTGGTAGACGGGGGTCTCCAGCAGCTCGGCGCGGTGGCGGGCGACGGCGGCGAGGGGGACTCCCAGGTCTTCAGGGGCGGGGTCCTGGTGTCCGGCACGTTCGGCCACCTCGAGGATCCAGGAAAGATCTACATGCAGGGCCATGCTCACGCAGCTGCACCCCGGGTGGAAGCGGGGGAGTGCTGGGCGTCGAGATCCTTCTCGAGGGCGTTGAGGAAGGAGCCGTGCTCATCCAGGAGGCGCTGCGCACTGGTCATCCCGGCTGCCCTGGCGCCGGATGTGTCCTCTGCGATCAGTCGCTCGACGTACCGGTTGAAGTCGAGGCCACGAGCTGCCGCAGCGTCCTTTCCTGCGGCGAGCACTCCGGGCTCGAGTCGGAGCTGAGTCTGCCTTTTCTGAGATGTCATACCAGCAAAGGTAGCAGGGTGGTAGCAATAGATGAAGGGTGAGTCTCCTGCAGGGCTACGTGCAGTGAACCCGGGCGAGCCTTCGCCTCTCTGCGCTGCCGTCGGTTGTCCGGCCCCGTCCCGTTGGACGGCGTGGTCATGGGCGGGACAGTCACGTCGGCCCGCCTGCCGGGGCACCTGAACTGGGCGTTAGCCTCGCCGAATGATTCCTGGGCAGCCTCCGAAGGCCATCACCCGTCATCGCGACGGGCGGATCCATTGCTATCTGATCGACTCCGGCGTCTTCGGGAAGCTGGAGCCCGCTGCGGTGTTCCAGCCGCTGGCCGGCGACGAGGTGGTCGAGTCGGTTGTCCGGCCAGATCTGCAGCGCGTCGTGTACACCACGTTGAACGGGGTCGTCTGCCTCACGCGCTCCGGTGACCCGGTGTGGACGTCGGCCTTCGAGCCGCGCTCCGACACCCCCTACGGCCACCGGCCGGGCTGCGCACTGTCCCTGGACGGCCGGACGGTGTGGGTCTACCGGCCGGACGCGATGGCGGGCCGCGGGGGCGGGGACCAGTGGGTTGTGTACGACGCCGACAACGGAGCGGTCGTCAGCCGTCGGGAGCTGGAAACGGTCGGACATGGCGCCATCCACCACGTGCACCCCGTGGACGGCAGCATCTACCTCAACGTCGGTGAGGGGCAGGACGGCTCCGTCATTGTCAGGGGCACGATCGGGGCCCACGGCAAGCCGGAGTTCGTGACCTACCGTTCCTAATCAGTGAGCAGGAGTGAGCCTTGGACCCACTGCCCGGCACTGCGCGCATCCCGAACGGTTTTGGATGCACTGGTCCCCCGCGTTCCCTGGTTGGTCCCCGTTCGGCGACGTGCATCGTGTGCACGCTCCGTGACGGGTGGGCGGGTTTCGTCATGCCCTCGGGC
>NZ_JBHVCT010000149.1:0-8145 GCF_042803195.1 Streptomyces sp. NPDC057428 | reverse complement strand
CAGCCTGCCGGACGGCGGCCTGCTCGGCCTCGGACAGCACCTGGTGCTCACCCGTGCGACGGCCTCGCGGGCGAGACAGCAGTGCATCCCGGCCGCCGGCCTGCCACTTCACCCACCAGTTGTCCACGGCCCTGACCGACACCCTGAACAAGGCGGCAACCTCCACGCGGTCCCGGCCCTCCGTCAGTGCGGACACCGCCAGCAACCGCACAGCTTCCTGCGCGTCCGGCGACCACGTCCGCGCATCCCCCACCAGATCACTCACACACCGTCAACGAGCATGAACCCAAAGCGTTTCGGATCAATGGACCGGGACGTCAAGGCAGCGGTCAACGTCGAGAAGGCCGGAGAAGATGTCAACAGGCCTGCATCGGCTCCCCTTCCACTAGCTGCGAGACAAAGCCGTTCGGTCCCTGCGCGGGCTCGCCCAGGACGGTCACCCGATGCATGACTCGGTCGACGTCAAGGTGCGCGAAGTCTGTCGGGGCAAAGTGGCAGGTGCTGCGGTTGTCCCAGAAGGCGATGCTGCCCGGCTCCCAGCGGAAACGGACGGTGTACTCGGCGCTGGTCAGGTGCTGGAACAGCAGCTCCAGCAGGTGCCGGCTTTCCAGCTCGGTGAACCCGGTGATGCGGGTGGTGGAGCCGGGGCTGACGAATAGGCCCTTCTCTCCAGTCTCCGGGTGGATCCGCACCACCGGGTGCACGGCCGCCTCCGGGTCATCGCAGTAGATCCCCAGGATCTCGCGGTCCCGCGCGTCGGAGTGGCGCAGGTGGACCGCGGTGAAGAAGGCGTGCTCGGCGCTCAGGCCGTCCACGAACTCCCGCAGTGACGCCGACAGGCCCTCGTACGCGGCGACCGTGTTGGTCCACTGGGTGTCACCGCCGAAGGCGGGGGTCCGCTCCGCCCGTAGGATGGAGAAACAGGGCGGGTTGACGGCCTGAGTCAGGTCGCTGTGCCAGCCAGCCAACGGGGAGGTCCACTTGCGGCGGTAGTGCTCCTCGAAGCCGGCTCCGTAGCGCTCGGTGTCCGCCTTCGGGTCGACTGTGAGGATCTCCGGGTGTCCCTCGGGGTGCACTCCGTGCTTCTTGCCCGGGCGGCGGGTCAGCGCGCCGAAGCGGCGACCGAAGGCTATGTGCTCGGTATGGGTGATCTCCTGACCGCGGAAGAAGACGACACGGTGGGTCAGAACGGCGCGGCGGATCTCGGCTACGGTGGCCTCGTCTAGGTCCTGGCTGAGGTCGACCCCGGAGATCTCGGCCCCGATACGGCCGGCCACCTGCTCGACTGAGATGCTGGTCGGTTGCACGGTCTGCGTCACGGTTGTGCCTCTCTTAATGTTTGGTACGGCTCAGGCCGGATGGGCCACCAGCTGAGTCCACAGCGGGAGCAGCAGCAGCGCGACGACGGAGCTCTTGATGACGAGGGAGGCCGCCATGTCGACCCCCACGTCGTAGCGCTGGGCGAAGATGAACAGGTTTTGCGGCGCAGGCATCGCCGCGATCAGGACGAGATAGTTCAGCCACTCGCCCTCCACTCCGAAGCCAAAGCGGCACACGGCGTAGGTGATAAGCGGCAACGCCACGCACTTGAAGCCAGTGATCGAGATTTCCTCCAGTGTGGTCTCCCGGATCTTCAGGCCGCTGCCGCCGAGGTGCAGGCCGAGGGCGAATAGCGCGACCGGCGAGGAGCTGTCGCCGACGAAGGAGAAGCTGTCGAGCACGACCGCAGGGATCGTGATCGGGAGCAGGTTGAGGACGATGCCCGCGTTGCAGGCGATCACGACCGGGGTCATCAAGGAAGCGGCGACGGCCGATCCGAGCCGTCGGGCTGGGCTTCCGACCCGGTCCGGGCGCCCTAGCTCCATGATCGAGATGATGATCAAGGACAGCACGCAGACCTGGAACAGCAGCACGGGGAAGATCGGCGCCGCGTTCCCGAACAGCATGATGAAAACTGGCACGGCAAAGTAAGCCGTGTTCACCTGGACGGCGGCCATGATGCGCAGCGCCACGCCGCGCGGATCGCGTACGCCCAGGACCCAGGCCAGAACCCCGATCAGCGCGGCCGCGGCGCACGCCGCGGCCGCGTAGCCGCCGATGGCTCGCCAGTTGAACAGGGCCCCGAGGTCACTGCGGTAGATGTTCCCGAAGAGGAAGCAGGGCACGGCAAAGAGGAACGCGTAGTCCGCGAACACCTTGGAACTGTCGGCCGGCACCACCTTGCGGCGCGCGAGGACGACTCCACATCCGAAGGCCAGCACCACCGGTGCGAGTTTTTCCAGAGCATCAACCGCTCCCATGCATGTGCCCTTGCTCTTGCGGCCCCCTCGGAGAGGAGGCCCGTTTGCTTTTTCGCGACGGCTTCCTACAGAGCCGGCCGGCCAGGGTCGCGCAGCTGCGCGCGGCCCTGGACCAGCTCCCGATATCCCGTCACGACCGTTCGTGTCACCGCGTTGCCGGCGACGTTGTAGTGATGATCATCGAGGCGGCCGACGGGGAGGATCTCGCTCGCGGTCCCGCAGAGGAACGCGCCGTCAGCCTCGCCCGCAAACTTCGGTGGCAGGTCGGCGACCACACATTCGATCCCCTCCCGTGCGGCGATCGCCAGCACGCACGCCCGGGTGATCCCGTCGATCGTGCAGCGCGTTGTCGGCGTGTGCAGCACCCCGTCTTTCGTGAAGAACAGGTGCGCACCCGTCGCCTCCACGAAGTTGCCCCGGTCGTCGAGGAGGACGGCGTCGTCGAAACCCGCCCGTAGCGCCTCGTTCTTGCTGACCGTGCCGATCATGTAATTGCCGGCGGCCTTGCTCTTGACCGGGGCGTACTCCGGCGTAGGTCGCCGGTAGCGACTTGTCACCAGGGAGATGCCCCGGTCCACGGCGTCCTCCGCCGCGTAGTAGCCCGCCGGGAGCTCCCAGGCGGCCACCGAAGTGTGTACGGACGTCTTGAGCGCCGCGGTCTGGATGACCTCTGAACCGCGCCAGGCGTTCATCCGTATGTAACCCTCGGTGATGCCCGCCTCGGCGACCACCGCGCGGGTTGCCTCGCACAGTATGTCCTCGCCGTACTCCAGCTCGAAGTCGAGGATGCGGGCGGAGGCGCCGAGGCGCGCGACGTGTTCCTCGAGCATGAAGGCCTCGCCGCCGTACACGCGGATGCCCTCGAAGACGCTGGAGGCGTAGTGCAGTCCGTGGCTGAGCACGTGGAGCCGGGCGTCCGCCCAGTCCACGAGCCCGCCGTCGTACCAGATCTTCCCGGTGCGCTGGTCGAAGGGGATCACAGCCGCGTCCTCCTCAGAGCGCCAGGTCGAAGAGCTGCCGCGGCAGGTCCCCTACGAGGGCGATGAAACGACGCTGGTGCTGGGTCAGGCAGCGCACCGATACCCCGTGCAGGGCGAGCGGGTTGATCGGGTACAGCACCAGGGTGTTGCTCCGGTACGGGACGGTCGTGACCTCCTCGACGAACTGCGGGTCGATGTCGAAGCGGTTGTCCCCGTACTCCGAGGCACTGGTGTGGAACTTGTGTGCGCCCGGCCGGTACTTGTAGAGCACCAGGTCGCCGCCGGTGGCGTCGTCCTCCGGGAGTCGCATGTAGAACAGCCCGCCGAAGAGCTTGTGCGGCTTGTCCACGTGCGGACCCCGGTAGGCCGAGGGGCGGCCGGTGACCGCCGAGTTGATGACGGCCGTGCAGTCCAGCAGGATGTCGTGCGTCTCGAAGGCGTCCCGGTTGCGGCGGCCCACACGCAGTTCGCGCAGCGGGCCTACCAGCTTTTCGGCCTCCGGGAGGTTGGCGAGCAGGTCCTCCTGGAAGAGGTCGAGGAACTCCTCGTAGAAGGCTGGGGAGGCGTGGTAGGTGGCAAAGTCTTTCCACACCTGGGCCATCGTGTCGTCGGCCAAGATCATCTCAGACATGTAGTTGTAGCGCTCGTTCGAGGTGATCGGCTTGCCGATCCGCTCGCCGATGTACTCCGCGGTCGGCATCGACTTGGCCAGCGCGTCGTACAGCTCCTGCGGCAGCGCGTCGCTGATCACGACATGCGGGAACGGGTCGCGGCGAATGTCCGCCTTGGTGACGCCGGCCAGTAGCGAGGTGACGGCGGGACGGGACACGGGTGCTTGGGTCATTTCCTGTCTCATTTCTGGGTGGGGAGGGGGGAAGGGTTCAGGCCGCGCGAGGAGAGCCAGGTCTCCAAGATGAGGAGGGACCAGAGCAACTCGGCGGCGTGCGCCCCCGGGCTCTCGGTCTGAGTGCGGAACAGCTCGTGGACGGTGTCCTGACGGATGTATTCGCCGCAGCGGGCGCCGGGACCCAGGAGGAGGTCGCCGATCATGTCGTACAGCGCCTCGCCTGGGCGGATCATCGCCGCCACCGGGAGGGTGAACGGCTGCTTCGGCCGGTCGATCACGCTCTGAGGCACCCAGCGCCGGGCCGCCAGCGCCACCGGCGCCTTCACCGTGTCGCCGGCCACCTTGACGGTCGCTGGCAGAGCGTGCGCCAGTCGCACCACCGACGGCTGGAGGAACGGTATCCGGGCCTCCACCGAGTGGGCCATGCTCAGGTGGTCGACCCGGCGCAGGATGTAGTAGGGGAACCGCTCGGCCTGGTCGTAGCGCAACAGCGTCTCCAGCTTGCGGTGCGGGCCGGAACGCACCCGACGTGCCAGCTCGTCGCCGTTGAAGTTCCCGAAGTGGCCCCCGGTCGCCTGTATATGTTCCAGATAGCCGGGCGTGTAGAGCCGCCCGAGCGCCGTCGGGCCGGCGACGGCCATGGTGTCCTGGTAGGCGCGGTGCCACGCGGAGTCGCCGTCCTGGTCCGCCTTGGTGAAGCGCGCGTACCCGGCGAACAGCTCGTCCGCCCCGTCTCCTGTCAGGGCCACCTTGAAGCCGGCCTCGTGCACTGCCTCGAACAGGGCGAAGGTGCTCAGGCTGTGTGGGGCGTTGTTCGGCTGGTCGAGGTGGCGAGTGAACCGCTCGACCAGGTCCGGGAAGGACGCCGGGTCCAAGAGCACCTGGTGGTGCTCGGTCCCGCAGTGGCGGGCCACCTCCGCCGCCCAGTGGCGCTCGTCGGCGGGCCAGTTGCCCCGGTAGGCGATGTTGAATGAGGCCACGTCGGATATCTGACGGGCGGCGAGCGCGGTGGTGTAGCTGGAGTCGAGCCCGCCGCTGGTGATCACGCACACCGGGACATCCGCGTCGAGCATCCGGCTCATTTCGGTGCGCAGCAGCCCGTCCAGCAGCTCAGCCGCCGCTTCGACGGTGGGCACGCCGCCCGGCCAGTCGACCTCCGCGGGTTCCAGGGCGGTGCGGGTAAGGGTCTCGCGAGCGTTGGCGAAGCGCAGTACCGAGCCGGGCTCCAGAGTACGGACCCGGGTATGCACGGTGCCCGGGCCCCAGACCGCTTTCCCTCCGAGGTAGCGGTCAACAGCCAGCGGGTCGAGCCCGTCGGGGAAGTCCGGGAAGCGGCTGAGCGCCCGCAGCTCGGAGGCGAAGCACAGCCGGCGGCCGTCGGCGGACACGTAGTAGAACAGCGACTTCATGCCCGCGTGGTCGGTGAAAAGCTTCAGGCAGGACTCCTCGCGCTCGTCGACGACCGCGATTGCGAACATGCCCTCCAGTCGGCTGGTGAAGGTATCGCCGTACAGCTCGTACAGCGGCAGCAGAACATCGCCGTCGCAGTCGCCCTCGAAGGAGTAGCCGTGCGTGGCCAGTTCGGCGCGCAGCTGCCGGTGATTGTAGATCTCGCCGTTGAACACGCAGCACAGCGCGCCACGCACGAACGGCTGGTCTCCCGAGGCGATTCCCTGGATGGCGAGCCGGTTGTTGCCCAACGCCCAGCCGTTACCGCGCCGGACGCTCTGCGCGTCGGGACCGCCTTCGATCATCGCCCCTGAGACGGCGTCCAACACTTCGCGCCCGGCAGTCTCCCCGCCGAAGCAGCCGTGGATGCGGCACATCGCTCACACCTCCGTCCGACGGGCAGAGGCGGGCGCGCCCCCGGCCGTCTCCAGCGGGAGGGCGGCGGGGCCGGCGCAGCTCTGTCGGGCGCCGGGATGGTGCCAGCCTACGAATTCGGTGACCAGTTCGACCTGGCGGAGGATGTCGTCCAGCTGCACGGGAGAAGGACTGACACCGTGGCCCTCCAAGGCGCTGTTACCCGTCTTCAGGTAGACCGGCGCCGCCACCCGGACGATGTCGGGGGCCTCGTAGGTGCGGATGAACCCGCCGGAGGTCCGGGGGTTATCCACGTGCAGGTCCAGCGGGACGGTCACAGCCTGCCGCAGCGCCGCGATCATCGGCAAGGTCAGGTCGCGCACCGGGTTGAAGCTGTTCGCGCCGAGCATCTCCAGCATCTGCGCCGACGCCGGGTTGCCCTGCCCGCAGTGCGCGGAGACCTTCAGATGAATCCCCGCGGGCAGCTCGCCCGCGGTGCGCAGCCTCCCCAGCACCCACAGCAGGCCCTCGTCGTAGACGACGAACCCGCGTACGCCCAGCCCTATCCCGCGCTTGACGTCCTCGACGGCGCGCACGATCTGCTCCTGGCCGCGCAGCCGGTAGCCGATCCGGGCCCCCTCGGGGGTCTGCACACCGGCGCCGATGTCGTTGGTGGCGCGCGGGCCGACCGACATCAGGATCTCGGCGCCGAACTCCGCGCCGAGGGCAACGTACTCGCTGATTTCCCCGGCCGTGTGCCGGTACATGCCCCGGGTTTCGGTGATGCGGTTGATGGTGAAGCCCCGGCGGCGGCTCTCGCGCAGCAGCCGCTCCGCGGCTTGCAGCGAGTTCACCGTTGGCACTTCGATGCGGAAGTGCCCCCCGTCGGTGAAGACGGCGTCCGAGTCGGGGGTAAGCTGCGGGTCCCCGTCCGGCAGGCCCAGTTGGGCTAGCTGCCGACGGGTCTGGCCGAAGAAGGCGGTCGTGGTCGTCGTGCCCGTCATGGTCGTCGTCCTCACCTCGTCACCTCAAAGCCGAGCCGGTCGGCCATGCCCCCGACGACGTCCTCGGCGATGCGTATCGACGTCGCACGGTCCGGGTGCACTACCTGCACTTCACCGAAGTTGCCGAGGTTTCCCCGGCAGGGCGGCAGGTCGTCCCCGGTGGGGAAGCGGACCGTCAGCGCGTGCAGGCTGTCGCCGTACTCGGCGGCGGCCCAGCCGAGGTCCGGGACTTGATCCGGGACGGGCACACGGTCGGCGGCACCGAACCAGCGCACCGTGGCGTATCCGTCGAAGACCGTCGGGTCCCGCTCGATCTGCTCGTTCAGGTGAATTCGGACGAGTAGTTCGAAGATGTCCCCGCCGCCCGCGAGGCGGAACAGGTTGGGTAGGCAGGAGCCCATGATGCGGGGGTTGAGCTCGATCAGCCGGGGCGTTCCGTCCGCGCCCAGCATGACCTCCACGTGGAAGACGCCCAGCCGCAGCCCGACCGCGGAGACCACCTCCTGCGCGAACTCCATCACCCGGTCGTGCTCCTCCGCGGAGAGGCCAGCCGGGATTGTCGTGCCGGTCTCCAGGGCCTCGTGCCTGTGCCAGGTGGACCGCTCGCTGACGGCCAGCCACAGGAACCGGCTGTGCACCAGGCCAATCTCAGCGGAGACGAAGCGCCCGCTCAGGTACTCCTCGACGAGGATCCCGGACGCGTACGCGTGGGCCGACGCCTGCGCGAGCACCTCGGACAGCTGCCTCTCGTCCGACAAAACGTGGGCACCCTCGCTCCCAGACCCCCGGGCCGGCTTGACGACTACGGGCCAGCCGGTGGCGGCCGCGAACGCGGCGGCCTCCTCGAAGCCGCTCACGACCGCGTGCCGGGTGGTATCCACCCCGGCTGCCGCGAGGATCTCCCGGCAGCGGTTCTTCTGCTTGGCCGCCTCGGCGGCGTCGGCGTCGGTGAAAGGCACGCCGATCTCCTCGGCGATCCGCGCGACGGGGACCACCAGGGCGTCGACAGTGGCGACGAAGCCGTCGACGCGCCGCTCTCGGTGGACCTCCAGGACGCACAAGCGCAGCGCCCGGATGTCGGTGGCGTCCTTCAAGACATGGATCTGGTCCACGTACTGCCTGAGTTCCGCAGTTAGCAGTGCCGACTAGGACACGAATATGTGGGTTGACCTGCGAAAATGCCTGTGAGCACGCCGAGATGGCGTGTCACT
>NZ_JBHVCT010000148.1:0-8260 GCF_042803195.1 Streptomyces sp. NPDC057428 | reverse complement strand
ACACCAACACGCCGGAAACCCAACAACACCCCGCATCAAGCAAGTTGACCGCTGACGACCCACGAGCACGCCACTACCTGCGGATTCGGGTCAGATGCCCGCGGTGCGCCAGAACTCCTCGACCACCCGGTCGATGAACTCGCGTCCCGCGTCGCCCGCGGCGCCCGCCCGGTCCCGGTTCGTGGTCTTCCAGCTCAGCGTCGAGACCATCAAGGCCTGGTAGTCGGCGTGCAGTTGCTCCAGCACGTCCTGGACCAGGATCCGGTCCAGCGGGACGAGCTTGGCCACCGGCCGCACGTAGGCCTGCCAGCGTGTCGTCACCGCCCTGGTCAGCAGGTCGGCGAGCTCCTCGTTGCGGCCCGTCGCGGTGAGGAACTGCGCCGCCGACATGTCCAGCGCGTCGCACAGGGCCACTGCCTGGCGCTCGTTGCCCCTCCAGCGGCCCGACTCCTCGATCCGCGCGTACGCCGCGCCGGTCATCCCGAGCGACCGGGCCAGATCCTCCACGGAGAGGTCGCGGGCGATCCTGTGTTCGCGCAACGTGCTGGCAGCGGCGAGCAGTTCACCCGGGGCGCACCACAGCACACCGGCCAGCGCCATCAGTTCGCGTTCGCCGGGCAGGGCCGTCCCCCGCTCCCAGGCCATCACGGTCTCCGCCGTGATGAGTAGTCCGTACTGGGCTCCGAGGCCATACGCAACATGTCCTGGAGCCATTCCCAGTGCCTCGCGCAGTCGGCGGGCGGCGGGGGCGTTGAAGGGTGGAGTGGGGTGCACGGCTCCACCGTATGAGGCCGGGATCAGCCTGGCTACAGGCTGTTCTTATCAGTTCACCCTTCGTATGATCCTCCTAGCGCATCGGTGGAGGGCTGCCGGGGTCATCGGCGGGTTTCGGCCACCCAGTGGTAGTACAGCTCGGGACGGCCCACCTGGCCGTAGCTCGGGCGTCGCACAGCGCGTCCGGTGGTCACCAGGTGCTCCAGATAGCGGCGGGCGGTGATCCGCGAGATCCCCAGCTCCTCCCCGGTGGCCGCCGCCGTCGCCCCTTCCGGGGACTCCCGCAGGGCCCGGGTCACGGCCTGCAGGGTCGGACCGCTCAGGCCCTTGGGCAGCGTGGCGGGGGCCGCGACGCGCAGCGCGCCCAGAGCCCGGTCCACCTCCTCCTGGTCGCTCGCCTCACCGGCCGCCGCCCGGAACTCGGCGTAGCGCACGAGCCGGTCCCGGAGGGTGGGATAGGTGAAGGGCTTCAGCACGTACTGCACGACGCCGAGCGACACCCCCTCCCGCACCACCGCCAGGTCGCGCGCCGACGTCACCGCGATGACGTCCGCACCGTGCCCCGCCGCCCGCAGCGAACGCAGCAACTGGAGACCGTGGCCATCAGGCAGGTAGAGGTCCAGCAGCAGCAGATCCACCTCGGTGCGCTCCAGCGCCCTGACGGCCTCGGCCCGCGAGTGGGCGACGGCCGCCACCTCGAAGCCCGGCACCCGGCCCACGTACAGCTCGTGGGCGTCCGCCGCCACCGGGTCGTCCTCCACGACCAGTACCCGGATCACGCCGTGACCACCTCCGCGCCGGTGGCGCGGCCGGTGAGCGGCAGCCGCACCGTGAACTCCGCGCCGCCGTCGGGCGTCCTCCCCAGCTCGACCGTCCCGCCGTTGCGGTGGACCGCCTGCCGTACGAGGGCCAGCCCCAGACCGCGGCCCGTGCCGTGCGTCGTCCAGCCACGCCGGAACACCTCGTCCGCGTCGGCCGGGCCGATCCCGCCGCCGGTGTCCGCGACCCGCAGCACCAGCTCGCCGGCCTCGGTGAGCGCGGTCACGGTGACCAGAGCCCGCGCCGCCCCGGTGCGCTGGGCGGGAACAGGCCCACCGCCTGAGCCCGTCGCCGTCTCCGACGCGGCGTCCACCGCGTTGTCGATCAGGTTGCCGAGGATCGTCACCAGATCCCGCGGAGCCAGCGAACGCGGGAGCGCCCCGTCGTCGATCATGCTGTCCTCGGCGAGGGCGAGCTCCACGCCGCGTTCATGGGCCTGCGCCGCCTTGCCGAGCAGCAACGCGGCCAGCACCGGTTCGGCGACCGCCCCCACCACGCGGTCGGTGAGGACCTGGGCGAGCTCCAGCTCGGCCGTCGCGAACTCCACGGCCTCGTCGACCCGGCCCAGTTCGATCAGCGACACCACGGTGTGCAGCCGGTTCGCTGCCTCGTGGGCCTGCGAGCGCAGCGCATGCGTGAAGCCGCGTTCCGAGTCGAGCTCGCCCGACAGGGCCTGCAGCTCCGTGTGGTCCCGCAGGGTCACGACCGTGCCGCGCCGCTCACCGCCGACCACCGGGCTCGTGTTGACCACGATCACGCGGTCCGCCGTCAGGTGGACCTCGTCCACCCGCGGCTCGGACGCGAGGAGCGCCCCGGTCAGCGGCGCGGGCAGCGCGAGTTCGTCGACCCCGCGTCCGACCGCGCCCGGTGTCAGCCCCAGCAGCTCCCGGCCCGCGTCGTTGATCAGGGCGACCCTGCGCCGGCCGTCCAGCATGAGGAGCCCCTCGCGCACGGCGTGGAGCGTGGCCTCGTGGTACGTGTGCATCCGGCTCAGCTCCCGGGCGTTCATCCCGTGCGTGTGCCGCCGCAGCCTGGCGTTGATCACGTACGTCCCGAGCGCGCCGAGGGCGAGGGCTGCGCCCGCCGCCGTCCCGAGGGCGCCCAACTGCCCCCGCACCTGGGTCGACACCCGCTCGACCGTGATGCCCGCGCTCACGAGCCCGACGATCCTGCCCCCGTCGCGGATCGGCGTGACGACCCTTATCGAGGGCCCGAGCGTGCCGGTGTAGGTCTCCTCGAACGTCTCGCCGGCGAGGGCGCGTTCGGTGTGCCCGATGAAGCGCCGGCCGATCTGGGCGGGCACGGGGTGGGTCCAGCGGACGCCGTCCGGATCCATGATCGTGACGAAAGCGATCCCGGTGTCCGCCCGGACCCGCTCCGCGTAGGGCTGGAGTACGGCGGACGGGTCAGGGGTACGGATCGCCTCCCGCACGGAAGGTGATCCGGCCATGGCGATCGCGGCCGCACGCACCTGGCGGGCCGCCGTCTCTTCGGCCTGCGACCGGCCGGAGGCGTAGGCGAAGAAGGCGCATCCGGCGACGACCGCGGCCACGAGCAGGGCCTGCATCGCGAACAGCTGGCCGGCCAGGCTGCGGGGCAGGGTACGGGGCAGGCGCATGCCCCACAGTCTGCCTGGCGCCGGGCACCGGCCCAAGGTGGCCGATAAGCGTCCGTGAACGATATGAACACAAGGGTGACGGGTGTCACAGGGAAGTGAATAGTCACCGGGGCCCCCAGGGACGGGGAGCCACCGCATACCCGAGGAGACCCCCGTGGCAGACAAGGCCGCTCGACGGGACCGTACGCACTATCTCTACCTGGCCGTGATCGCCGCAGTGGTCCTGGGCATCACCGTGGGCCTGGTGGCGCCGGACTTCGCCGTGGAGCTCAAGCCCATCGGTACCGGCTTCGTCAGCCTCATCAAGATGATGATCTCGCCGATCATCTTCTGCACGATCGTGCTGGGGGTCGGCTCGGTACGCAAGGCCGCCAAGGTCGGCGCGGTCGGTGGGCTCGCCCTCGGCTACTTCCTCGTGATGTCGACCGTCGCCCTGGCCATCGGCCTCGTCGTGGGCAACATCCTGGAGCCCGGCTCCACCCTGCACCTCACCGAGGCGGCACGGGCGGCGGGCGAGAAGCAGGCCTCGGGTGCGAGCGAGTCCACCGCGGACTTCCTGCTCGGGATCATCCCCACCACCATGGTCTCCGCCTTCACCGAGGGTGAGGTCCTGCAGACGCTGCTCATCGCACTGCTCGCGGGCTTCGCTCTGCAGGCCATGGGCTCGGCAGGTGAGCCGGTCCTGCGCGGCATCGGCCACATCCAGCGCCTGGTCTTCCGCATCCTCGCGATGATCATGTGGGCGGCCCCGGTCGGAGCGTTCGGTGCCATGGCCGCGGTCGTCGGCGAGACCGGCGTGGACGCCCTGAAGTCCCTCGCCATCATCATGGTCGGCTTCTACGTCACCTGCGCCCTGTTCGTGTTCGTGATCCTGGGCGCGATCCTGCGGCTGGTGGCCGGCATCAACATCCTGTCGCTGCTGAAGTACCTGGGGCGCGAGTTCCTGCTGATCCTGTCCACGTCCTCCTCCGAGTCCGCGCTGCCGCGGCTGATCGCGAAGATGGAGCACATGGGCGTGAGCAAGCCCGTGGTCGGTATCACCGTGCCGACCGGCTACTCCTTCAACCTCGACGGCACCGCCATCTACCTCACGATGGCCTCGCTCTTCATCGCCAACGCCACGGGCGACCCGCTGAGCATCGGTGAGCAGATCTCGCTCCTCGTTTTCATGGTGATCGCCTCCAAGGGGGCGGCGGGCGTCACCGGCGCCGGGCTCGCCACCCTCGCGGGCGGCCTGCAGTCGCACCGCCCCGAGCTGGTCGACGGCGTGGGCCTGATCGTCGGCATCGACCGCTTCATGAGCGAGGCCCGCGCGCTGACGAACTTCGCGGGCAACGCGGTGGCCACGGTGCTGGTGGGCACCTGGACCAAGGAGATCGACCGGGCCCGGGTGGACCAGGTCCTCTCCGGAGCGCTTCCGTTCGACGAGAAGACGATGACGGACGACGCCCACGGCGGCGAGCCGCACGTCCCGGACGCCAGGGACGGCGACGAGGAGAAGCCCTCGCTCGTCAAGGCGTAGGCGTCCAGGCGTAGGCGCGTCGGTGCGGCCGGTACGGGATTCTCGTGCCGGCCGCTTCCCCGTGGCCCGCAGCCCCGTGATCATTCTGTGCTGGCGCTGTGAGACGGATGTGTGGAGCATCAATGTTCTGACCAGGCACAAGGGGTGGGGACATTGAAGACCGTACGACGCCGAAGGGCCATGATCGCGCTGCTGCTGCCGGTCCTCATCGGCACAGCGGGATGCGGCGCCGGCGAGAAGGCCCCGACGGGAGAGCCGGTCTACGGGCAGCCGCTGGCCGAGCAGTTCCATGCGGCGACGGACGCCACCCGGGCAGCGGGCACCGCCGCTTTCGTCTCGACGCTGACGTACGGCACGACGGGCGGCGACGCCGTGCAGCGCGCGCGGGGGACCCAGGACTACGAGCGGGGGACCTCGCGTGCGGACACCGGCCTCTCCGCCCCCAGCACGTTCCCGAAGGGCACGCTGGAGCTCCTGAGCGGAGCGGCTCCGGAGGGCGAGCAGGCGCTGGCCACCGCGGGCGACGACGTCTACGTCCGCAACGGCCGCTCCGCCTGGCTGAAGTACACCCCCGAAGCCGTCAGCAGGTTCGGTGAGGCCACGGCCGAGGTCGCCGGGCACGCGGCCGGGGACGCGGCGCCGTACAGCGGGACCCTCGCGGACCTCGTTCCGCGCGCGATCCCCCGGGAGGCCCCCGAGCGCCGCGCGGACGGCAGCCGGGTCTACCGGGTGACCCTGCTGCCCGAGATCGCGGGCGAACTGCTCCCGCGTCACCTGCGGGGTGCCGGTGACGCCTGGGGCACGGAGTCCGTCGGGCTGACGGTGAAGCTGGACGCCGAGGGCAGGCTGGCCTCGGCCTCCGCCGACCTCGCACCCTTGCTGACCGCGCTGCACGACCAGGGGATGCTCGTCGGCGTGAAGCGGCTGCGGGCGGCGTACGAACTCACCGCCTTCGGCGAGCCGGTGAAGGACGGGGGGCCCTCCGACGGCGCGCGGGTCGAGGACGCCGGCGAGGTGCTGGCGCCCGTCGCCACGCTGAAGGCCGGCCGGTGCGCGGCCACCGGCGGCACGGGGCTGGGCACCGAGGAGATCGTCCGGCCCGTGGACTGCGCGGACCGGCACGACATCCGGGTGCTGGGCCAGGTGGAGGTCGACCGCTCCTTCCCGGGCCAGCGGGATGTCGGGAGCGGCGACCGCTACGGGAAAGAGGAGTGCCGGCGCGCCGATGCCGCCGCGCCGAAGGACTGGCGGCGCGGCGCCCCGTACGCGGACGGTTTCAGCGTGCAGGGGGAGTCCGAGGTGAGTGTGTCGGTCACCATGGACGGGAAGCCCGGCAGCGGGACGGAGACAACGGTGAAGGGTTCCTACACCTGCTACCTCAGATCAGCCTGACCACCCCTCGGCTGAACAGGACGTGGGCACCGGCAGGCCCCGGTGCTCACACTGTCCGTGCCCTTGCAGAAGGCGTTCCGGGCTGTGACCCTCACCTTGCCGTCGACCAGGTTGCCGTCGTCGCGGCTCTCCCGGCTTCTTGCCTTGACGCCGACGTCAAGGACTACGGTCGCGGTATGCGAATCGGGGAGCTGGCCGGACGCGCCGGGACGACGACACGGACGCTGCGGTACTACGAGTCACGGGGCCTGCTGCGCGCGCGCCGCGCGGAGAACGGCTACCGGACGTTCGACGAGGACGATCTGCGGCTGATCGAGCAGATCCGGACCCTGCGGGACTTCGGCTTCGACCTGGAGGAGACCCGCCCCTTCGTCGACTGCCTGCGCGCCGGCCACCCTACGGGCGACGCGTGCCCCGCGTCGCTGGCCGTCTACCGGCGCAAGCTCGGCGAACTGGACGCGCTCATCGGCCAGTTGCAGACGGTACGCACAGCAGTGGGCGCCCAGCTCGCCCGTGCCGAGGTGGAGGCCTCCGCCGAGCTGCCGGGCGGCCCCGAACCACGATGTGAACTGAACCGGGAGGACGAGGGATGATCCACGCAGAGGGTGTCGCCGAGGTCACGGACGCGACGTTCGACGCCGAGGTGCTGGGGACGGGCCTGCCGGTCCTGGTCGAGTTCACGGCGGACTGGTGCGGCCCCTGCCGCCAGCTGGCCCCGGTGCTGAGCGCCATCGCGCGGGAGGAGGCGGACCGTCTCAAGGTGGTCCAGATCGACGTGGACCACAACCCCGGGATCACGAGCCGTTACGCGGTGCTGTCGATGCCGACGCTGATGGTCTTCCAGGACGGCGAACCGGTGAAGTCGATGACGGGCACCCGTCCCAAGCGCCGCCTGCTCCAGGAGCTTGAGGGCGTGCTCCCGACGGCGGTCTGACTGCCGTGGGCTCACAGGTCGCCGGGCAGTAGCCGGAATGCCGGATGGCCGGTGAGCGGGCGCATTATCCGGAAGTGGCGGTCGGAGGTGAAGAGGTCCGCGGTCTGGAAAGCGGCGGCGAGCACCACGTTCATCGCGTCGGCCAGTCCGACCCCGCGGCCATTGTCGGCATCCTCGTATCCCCGCATGACTGCCATGGCGCCGCGCAGGTGCGGGGTCACTTCAGGGACTTCGAAGCGCCGGGCCTCCACCTGCCCCGCGACGAAGTCGAGCGCGTTCATGGAGGCGCGGGCGCCGACCCGTGAGGTGAGCAGACAGTCCAGTTCGGTGAGGACCATCGGCGACACCACGAGATGCCCCACCGAGGCGAGCGCGTCCCTGTGTGCCGCATGGTTGGGGTCCTTGGGGGTGAACAGCCGGTACAGGGCGTTCGTGTCGGCGATCGCGACCGGGCTGTCAGTCATCGATCGCGCCCATACCCCTCAGCGTCGCGTCGATCTCGTCGTCGGTGAGTACTGGGCCGCCCAGATCGGGAAGGTCCAGTCGGCCCATCGGGTCGGTGCGGAAGGGATAAGAGGGCCGGCCCAGGCGGGACCCCCGGGGAACGATGTCCCCTATGGGCACGCCGTCCTTGGTGATGGTCACTGTCTCGCCGGCTTGGACACGAGCCATGACCCGCGAGGTCTGCTGGTTCAGCTCGCGAAGCGGGACTTCCCTGTTGCCGCCCATGGCGTGAGTGTACTACTTGTTCTACGCAGTGGCCCGGTGCCGACTCCGGACCCAGGCGGCGGACGGACGGCGCCGCTTTCCCGGTTGCCACCCCCGGTGCGGGATCAGTCTTTGCGGTCGGCAAGCGCCACTGTGCCGCGGGAGCCTGGCTCGTAGCGGCCGGCCCGGCGACCTGCACGCGCGCCTCAAGCGTATGGGCCTGGACGTGCCCCGCTCCCGCCGAGCAAGGCGCTCGAGCACGGCGACTCCTGGTGGAGTGCGCCGAATGCGACCGCCCCGGCGCGGCATACGTGCTCCCGCACGGCCTCTGCCGCCCCTGCCGCACCACCGTGCGGTCGGAGGCCGGGGCTACCGTGGTCCCGGCAGCCGAACTGCGCGGGCAAACATTCAGCGGGTAATCGGAGCGTGATGGTTTCCGGCGTTGGATGACTGGCCGTCACGGTGGGAGCGTGGTGGAAGCGGGATGCGGTGT
>NZ_JBHVCT010000147.1:0-8298 GCF_042803195.1 Streptomyces sp. NPDC057428 | reverse complement strand
TTGCGTCCGGGGTACCACCACCCGAGCTACCTCACACAGCGTGACCGGCGAGCCCGCCCGTCACCGCCGCACCCCCATCAAATTCGAAGACCCGGATCCCGAGGCCCGTTGCTCACCGCCCCTTTGATCACATCTGGCTGGGCGCCCGCCAACTCGGCGGCGAGCCCTCACACATGGACGGTTCATGAACCCCTTCATAGCGACGGCCGGCGCCGGCGTCCTCGTCTACGCCGCCGTCACGATTCCCCGCAACGCGATCAAGGCACGCGGCAAGCGGGCCGAGGCGAAGGCCAAGAAGCCTTTGGTCATCGATCCGGCGCAGTACGGGCTGGTGCCGGCGTCGCAGTTGGACACCGGGCGGGCGCAGCCGGATCCGGAGGCGGACGCGGTGGTGGCGGCGGCGCTGGCGGGGGACTGGCGGCGACCCGCCGCGTACCTGGCGGACGCGGGGCGGGACTGGGACCTGCGATGGTACCGGCTGGGGTGCATCGGGGAGGCCGCCGCGGATGACGACACATGGCTCCGCGCCTGGCATGCCGAGCGCCCGGGCGACCCGGACGCCGCGATCGTGTACGCCGACATGCTCGTCTCCCTGGCCGGCAGGGCGCGCGGCGCCAAGGGGGCCGAGTACACGACCGGCGAGCAGTTCCAGGGCTTCCACCAGTTCCTGGCGGAGGCGCTGCCGGCTTGCCGTGAGGCGGCGCGGCTGGCGGCGCCGGACGACCCGACCCCGTGGGTCTCCCAGATCACCATCGCGTTTGGCCAGGGCTGGTCGCACGAGGACTTCCGGTTGCTGTGGACGCAGATCGTCCTGCGCGACCCGCACCACTTCGGCGCGCATGTCGGTGCCCTGCAGTACTGGTGCGCGAAGTGGCGCGGCTCGAAGGAGCTGATGTTCGAGTTCGCGGAGCAGGCGGCCGTCTCCGCGCCCCGGGGCAGCCTGCTGCCCGTCTTGCGCTTGTACGCGATCTTCGAGCACGCCTATCGGGAGCCGGAGTCGAAGATCTACGCCGAGCCTTTTGTGGCCGCGGCCGTGGATGCCACCCTGGACGCTGTGGCCCAGGTCCCCGCCGGACACCACCGGCTGCCGACCGCACGCAACCTCCTCGCGGACGTCTTGTTCCAGATGAAGCGCCACACGGAGGCGGTGGAGCAGTTCCGGGCGATCGGCGGCTGCATCGGCAGCGTGCCGTGGACGTATTTCGGCGACCCCGTCAAGGAGTTCGTGCACGCCCGCACCAACAGCTTCGTCGCCTGGGAGCGAGCGGGCCGCCCCGCGCAGCCGCCGCGCATCGGAACGACGTCCGGGCCGTCCGTCTGACAGGCATCGGCAGTCTTTGCCGCTCCTTGGACGAGTCTTGTGACAGCCTCGGTATCCGCTTTCCCGATCTTGGAGAAGCGGACGGGTAGGGTGCCAGGGCCCTGCACGCAGAGGCCCACGCCCCCGCATCGTGGCGGATCACGCATCGCAGGGCCTGGCGGCCCGGCGATGCGCCGCCATCGGCTGCCGATCTCGTGACGGCGAACAGTCAGGTGCTGGGCGAGGTCGCGCAGGTGCGTGCTGGACAGGTCGGTCGCGGATAGGTACGCAAGCACACGAAGCTCTTGGTCGGCACGGTGATCTTGTTCGTGAACCCGTCTACCAGGAGCTTCGTCAGTTCGTACAGCCCGCCAACCGCCGCCCCACACGGTCAGGTTGGAAAAGGCTTCAGTGTCGAAGGGTCTCTGCCGCCGCCCGGCGGCGGGTGATGGCAAGAGAGAGGGAGAGGCGGCATGCCAGCTGCGAGATGAACCTGCGGTCCGTCTGTGAGCGCCCTTTGCGCGGCCTTGGTTAAAGCTTGCCGGGATCAAGGGGCCAGGTTGTCCGAACGCGGTGGAGCAGCCGGGTATCTTTCGATGCGCTCACGAGGTTCCGGCGCGGTACAACCGAAGCGACCTGGAACGTGCAGCAGCAAGCTCAGCAAATCAGGGGTGGGGAATTCAGCATGTCCAAGTCCAAGAGCCACAGGCTTTCCAAGCGCAACCGCTACCTGGCCTGGGGTGCCACGGGTGTTGTCGTGGCCGCTGGGGGAGCGTTCGCCGCGACCAGCGCCTCGGCCACCACGGCGTGGCCGGCGCAGAAGACGTTCACGGGCCGTGCCTTTGACGCCTGCACCGCGCCGTCCTCCGCTGCGATGAAGGCCTGGCACACCGGCTTCTACGGTGCCGCCGCTGTGTACATCGGGGGCAAGAACCGCGGCTGCTCCCAGCCCAACCTGACCGCGTCCTGGGTCAAGACCGTGAACTCCCAGGGATGGAAGCTCATCCCGCTCTATGTGGGTGCCCAGCCGCCGTGCCAGAGCGGCACCCGTAACGAGAAGATGACGACGACGAACGCCGCCACGCTCGGCGCCGCCGACGGCAAGGACGCCGTCGCCAAGGCTGCCGCCCTCGGTATGAAGGCGGGCAGCGCGCTGTACCTGGACATGGAGCCGTACGACATCAAGAACGCCTCCTGCAACAAGGCCGTGCTCTCCTACGTCCGCGCCTTCGACAAGGTCCTGCACGGCAAGACCTACCGCGCCGGCTACTACGGATTTTCCAGCTCCAGCGCCGCCGCGATCGCGACCGCCACGGACCGCACCAACCTGCCCGGCAACCTCTGGTATGCCAAGTGGGACAAGGCGAACACGACCACCTCCGATTGGCCGTGGTCCAAGTCGCTGTACACGAACCACAGCCGCGGCCACCAGTACATGGTCAACAGCAAGGAATCACGCGGCGGTTACAGCATCACGGTCGACCGTGACGCGTGGGACGGCCCCGTCGCGATCGTCGGCTGACCCACTCCCACGCAGCACAGTTCCCTCCGGCAGCACAGGCAGTGAACGCATGAGCAGCACGAAGACCCGGCAGGGGCAGGCCGCGGCGCGCGCCAAGGCCAGGCTCGGCGAGCCCTCCCCACACGATCCGCGCCGCCTGTTCGTCCGCGCCCTGCGCTCCCTGCGCCGCCGCCTCACCTACGCGGCCATCGCCTGTGCGGTGGCCGCTACGGTGGCCGGCGTCATCGCTATGACCGGAGGCAATGACCACCGGCCGCCGATCCCGGACACCCGCGCCCGGTCCTACACGGAAACCGACGCCTGCCTGCTCACTGGTGAGTCCGGCATCACTGCGGGCACCAGCGGCGCAGTGGTCAGGCAGGGCATGCGCGACGCCTCCGCCGAGACGCACGCCCGGGTCAGCTACACGCCGGTAACCGGGGAGCAGACGGTGGGCAGCGCGACGCCGTCCCTCAACGGGATGCTCCAGCGGTCCTGCGAAGTCGTCCCGGCCTCAGCTTGATCTTTATGGTCGACGGCCGTAGTGCTCTTCGAGTGATTCGGCGCGTTTGGTGGTCTTCCCCGGTGTGTGGCGGGGTGCTCTCGTACGGTTGCTCGATCCGCGGGGGCGTCCTGGGCCGGGGCGGGAGGGTTTTGGCGCCGCCGCGGGACGGGCTGCCTTCGCGCGGATGTTGCGAAACCCTCGCCGGACCCTGGCGGGCGTCAACTTGTGTGTGGGTAGCGGGCGTTCCCATGGTCGACGCAGGTCCTTCGCGGCTGGTCGGGCGAGCCACAGTTGGGTGTGTGCGGCGATGATCAGCATCTTCCACAGGTCCGCGCTGGTCGGGTCACGGAGCTTGGGCACGGTCCAGCCGAGTGTCTGCTTCATCAGGCGGAAGGTGTGTTCCAGGTCGAATCTGCGCGAGTAGGCCCGCCACAGTTGGTCGACGCGGGAGGGGTCGGCTCCGGTTCTGGAGGACCACAGCCACACCGGGTCGGGGTCCCGTCCGCCGGGCAGGTGCTCGACGTGCAGGCGGACCACGAGGCCTTGCAGGACGGGGAGTTCGACGTTCTGGTCGGTGATCCAGGCCGAGCGCCGGGTGCGCCGGGGGTGGAGCCGGTCCCATGCCTGGGCGGTCGCGGTGTCGTAGCGGGTGGTGTCGGTTCGGGTCTCGGTCTACGGGTCCCCCCAGGTGGTGGGCCTGGCTAGGGCGAACGGGGCGCCGTGCGCGCAGCATCGCAACGCCTTGCCACTGGTAGTCGGCGACTGCTCGGGAAGCCATGAGGCCCTTCCGTCGGGCGGCGCGGGGGAGGGAGAGGGGGAGAGGGGCCGGGGGGGCGGGGGGGCGGCCGGGCCCCGCCCCCCCGCGGCGGGAGGGGGCGGGGGGAGGCCGGGGGCCGCCCGCGGGGCGGGGGGGGGGGGGGTGTGGGGGTGGGGGGCGGGGGGCCGGGGCGATGCGCTTCGCCCGGCCCACCGGCGAGGAACGGGCCTGGGATCAGGCCGGGTCCTCGGTGAAGGAACCGCAGGCGGAGGCGCCGGTCGCGCAGGTGCTGCCACAGCCGTCGCCCGTGGAGCACATGAGCTTGCCGTACGCGTGCTCGGCGATGATGACCTTCACGTCCAGAGGCGCGAAGTCGTCGTCGTCCAGGCCCGCTAGCGGCGCGGGCGGGGCCAGAGTGGCGCCCGACGAATTGTGTGCCTTCCTCTTGTTCGGATGGTGCGGGGCTACCTGGCTCCCCGGGGTTATGCCGAGGGCCAGGAAAGCGAGATCCGGCTGTGCACCTTGTCGATGACCCGGATGACCGTGCTGGGGCCGCCGCGCCGGTTGGCCTCCCAGTCGCGCAGTACGTTGGCGATCTTGTCGGCGAGCTGCTGCGCGTTCGGGCCGAGGGCGTGCACGCCGTACTCGATGTGCGTGTTGTCCTCGGTGCGGCGGGTGACGAGATAGGCGAAGGTGTCGTCCTCGACGGCAGCGAGGGCGAACCGCTTGTTCACGGGGGCGACCAGCCCCGTGTCCAGGTCTTCGTCGACGGCCATCGTGCAGAAGCCCGGCAGGCTGATCGCCATCGCCATCTGGAGGGTGTCGATGAGTTCCTGGATACGAACCGTGACGCCGGTCCACAGTTCGTGGCGCGGTGTCGTGACGGCGTTGTCCAGCCGGTGCGGGTCGGCCGGCAGGCCGTCATCGAACTTGAGTCCGATCTCCGGGGTGCCTTGACGAGGAGGAGTTCTTCCCGGTGGGCAGTCGAGCCCTGCATCGGGACGAAGCCGCAGATCCGCGCCGACTCGCTCTCCAGGTACATGCCGTGCTCGCCCGCGACCTGGGTGAAGGCGACCGACCGGGTCAAGCCCCGCATCCGCAACGGCACCACGAGCCTGCCGCCCTGCCTGAGCTGCGCGGTCCACGCCGGGGAGATGTCCCAGGCCCCGGCGGTCACCATCACGACGTCTAACGTCACCGAGGTCCGGGATGGGCTCGGCCGCTGTAGGGACCGCGGTTCCGTGAGCACTGCGTCCTGCGGAAACGTCGGATTCCGCGTGTCGTGAGCACTGCTCGGGGTGTTGATCATGAGCAGGATGTCCCGTTGCGGAGCCCACGGCGGCAGGAACTGACCAAGCTCCCAGATTCGCGATGAGAAGAGCGTGTTGAGGAGGCCCTGCCGCTCGTGGAAGTTTCGCGGGCACCTGAGCCGCAAGTCCGGACGTGGGGGCAGGAGCGTGTAGCCGTGGCCGACACGTGCACGAGTTCGTTAGGCGTCGGCGAGAAGGGGGTCGTACGGAGTGCTCGTGCGGCGGCCCGACATGAAGGAGAGGAAGTCACCCACGAAGGTGCTCCGGCCGTAGGCGCCGTCGGTGGCGGTGATGTCGCGGTGGAAGGCGGTGCGGAAGAGGGTCCGGTACTCGTCGGCATCGATGCTCCCGCTTCCGTCCTTGTCGGTGGCGTCGAAGAGCACCTCCGCGACGCGGATGAGCGCGGGTCCGGCGAGGGAGGGGATGGCGGCGGCGTACTCGTCGGCGCTGACGCGGCCGTCGCCGTCCGTGTCGAGGGCAGCCTGGAGCTCGCGCCACCAGGCGGCGAAGGCGTCGTAGAGCCGGGTCTCCTCGGGCTCGTCCAGGTCGAGGCGGGTGGACAGTTCGCGGGCCATGGCGGCGAGGTCAGGCCAGTCGAGGTAGCCGTCGCCCGTCTGGTCCAGCACCTGGCGGAAGAACTCTCCCGCCGAGCGTCGGCCCTCTCCCGTGCCCGCGGAAGGCGCCGGGTCCGGGCCGGGGCCGGCGTCGCCGCCCAGTGGTGTGAGGAGACGGAGCAGGGCCGACGCCCGCTTCATGCGGGCGCGCAGAGCGGCCACGGTGCGGGCGCGGGGGTCGTCGCTGCCAGGCGAGAGGGAGAGGACTTCGATGATGCTTTCGGCGCTGATCCAGCCCTCGGGTAGGAAGCGGGCGAGTCCGGCGGTGAGGTAGGCGCCCTGCATGAGGGTCTGGGCACCGGGCATCTCCGGCAGCCCGGCCCTGCGCCGGTACGGCTCGGGGAGTGAGGCGACGGTGATCGCGCCGAGGAGCGGGCCGGCGACGACCCGGCCGGCCGCCCACAGCGTCGGCGCGCCGTCGAGCAGTGCCGGGGCGGGCAGGTGGTCGAAGAGCTGGTAGAGGATGACGCGGGCCGCTTCGGTGTTCTCGAGCTCGTTTTCGACGACCCGGTCGAAGTATCGCCAGAAGTCGTTCAGGTCCTCGGGGAGTTCTGCGGCGTCGCCGTCGAGCGCGGCGAGGAACGTGCGGTATTCGGCGTACATCCGCTCCATCGTGTCCTGGTCGAGCGGCTGGCCGCTCAGCCGGCACATGGTGACGGCGCTCTCGAAGAGGGTGGCGACCACCCAGGCCCGGGTCGCGCGGTCCATCGCGTCGTAGGCGCGGCCGCGGGAGTCGGAGCCGCTCATGCGGGCGTGCAGCCGGTTGAGCCGGGCGGCTTCCCGTTCGCGCTCCGCCAAGTCGGTGCCGAACATGCGCCGCATGCTGAGGAAAGTGTTGCGCAGCCGGCGCCAGGGGTGGGCGACGAAGGTGGAGTTGTCGACGAGGGCAGCGCCGATCTGCGGGTGAGCGGCCTCCAACACGGTGGCGCGGATCATGGCCAGCGCCCAGCGCGGGTCGTCGAAGAAGGCGCTGAACTGCGATTCCGGGCCGAACAAGGGTGCCTCGTCGGCCGTGTCCGTGGCTTCGGCGGTCATGATGGGTCTCCGTTCGTCCGGGGCGGCACGCCGCCGAAGCGGCGGTCGCGGCGCCGGTAGGTATGTAGGCACGCGAGGAACTCGGGGGCTCGGAAGTCCGGCCAGAGCACCTCGGGGAAGATCCACTCGGCGTAGGCAACCTGCCAGAGCATGAAGTTGGAGATGCGCTGTTCGCCGGAGGTGCGGATGACGAGGTCCACGTTGGGGGTGTCGGGAAACGGCAGGTGGTCCGCGAAGAGCCGCTCGGTCACCTCATCAGCGGGCGTCTTGCTGCGGATGAGCGATCTTGCGGCCTCCACGATGTCCCGGCGCCCGCCGTGGTCGAAGGCCACGGTCAGCGTCATCCCGCGGTTGTCGGCGGTCAGCGCAGCCAGATCGTCGAAATCTCGGGCCAGTTCACGGGGGATACGCGGGTCGGCGACCCCGAGGAAGCGACAGCGGATGCCACGGGCCAGCAGCAACGGCGCATGCTTCCGCACGACCCGGCGGACCAAGCGCATCAGATAGTCGACCTCTGTGCCCGGGCGGTTCCAGTTCTCGGTGGAGAAGGCGTACAGGCTGAGCCACTCGACACCGGCGGCCCGGGCCGCCTCGATGATGTCGATGACGGTCGTCTCCGCAGCCCGGTGGCCCGCTGTCCGGGGAAGCGAACGCCGCTGCGCCCATCGGCCGTTGCCGTCCATCACGCAGGCTACGTGTCGCGGCACCGCACGCACCGGCCTGTCGTCCTGCCGCAGCTCGTCGCCGTACTGTTGCCCGCCCGGCCGGTCCTTCGTGGCCGGGCGGGCGTGCGGGACACTGTGGTCCGTCACGCCCAGCCCCGTCTCACCCGGAACGGCGCGGTCGACTCTACCGCGCTCGATCACGCCCACCCCGTCTCGCCCATACCCACGCCCCACCGGCGCGCTCCCTCCTAGAGTCTGACGGCGCGAAAGAATCCTGACCGGCCAATCGGGTGACTGTCACCCTTGGCCTATATGTCCGATTCTCCCGTACCGGCATCGGTAGCTTCTCCGCTGACCGCGAACCACCCGTCTCGTTCTCGACGGCAGCAAGGGGGGGTAGAAGCGTTCGGGGGTTTCCTTGCGGCGCTGGTCGACCGTGCGGACGAGGATCGGCAGTACCGGCAGGCGCTCGCGGGTGCGGGCGTCCATTCTCGCCTTGCGCCGCCGTTGTACTTTGCCAGCGCCTTGGCCTCGGCGACCTGCACTGGAGTGAAACGGGCCGGGCGCCCGGAGCGCTTGCGGTCGACCAGGGCCGGCGGCCCGCCGTCGGC
>NZ_JBHVCT010000146.1:0-8608 GCF_042803195.1 Streptomyces sp. NPDC057428 | reverse complement strand
CGCCCTGCCCCCCCCCCCCGCGCGCGGGGCCCCCCCCCCCCGGGCGGGGCGCCCCTCTCGGCCTGCCGGCCCTGCGGGCCGTCAGTTGTGGCCGAAGCGCTTCTGGTGCTTGCGGGCGACGTCGGACGGGCTGCCCTGAGCCTGCGACTGCGGCTGGGTCTGCGACTCGTACGCGCTCGACTTGGCCTCCTCCGCGCCACGCTCGGCGGCGGACGCGCGGTCCTGCTGGGTGCCCTGCTTGCGGTTCTTGTTCTTGGCCATGGTGCTGATACCTCCTGTGAGGGAGAGGGATCCGGGGGGTCCAGAACCGCTGTCAGACTCACATAGCACCGTATAAGCCGCATGTTGGATCATCACTCAACGTGATACGGGAGGTATGATGCGCCGTTTTCCGGATCCGCCACGCCGATGATCGAGTTCCGGACCTCAACCCCCTCGCCGTCGGGCAGACTCGAAGGAAACCCTGAGTGAGCGAACCCCGGGTAAGCGGACAGAGCCCTCCCGTGTCCGGGCCCGCGCCGGTCCGCTCACGAATTCCTGGAAGAGGGTGGAACGCGTGGACCGTTGCGTCGTCCTGGTGGACGCCGGCTATTTGCTGGGCGCAGCCGCGAGCCTGCTGGCCGGAGAGCCCGCCCGTTCCCGCATCACCGTGGACCACGCGGCGCTGATCCAGGGCCTGCGCGAGCGCGCCGAGGCCGACACGGAGCAGCCGCTGCTGCGCATCTACTGGTTCGACGGCGCTCCCGACCGTGTGCCGCAGCCCGAACACCGCCGACTGCGCGTCATGCCCCGTGTCACGGTTCGACTCGGTGCTCTCACGCGGAGTGACGGGCGATGGGCGCAGAAGGGTGTCGACGCGGCCATGCACGCGGAGCTCACCGAGCTGGCCAGAAATCGTGCCTGCTCCGACGTGGTGCTCGTGACCGGTGACGGCGACCTGCTGCCGGGACTCATGTCCGCCAAGGAACACGGTGTCGCCGTCCACCTGTGGGCCGTGCAGGCGGCCGACGGCGACTACAACCAGTCCGAGGACCTGGTCGCGGAGGCCGACGAGCGGCGCGTGCTCGACCGCGCCTGGATCACCAAGGCCGTACGCGCCAAGGAGACGGGCGGAATCTGCGCGCCGCCACCGGTCCCGCGTCCCGAGATCGCGGCGATCCTTTCCGCACCGCTGCCCGAGGCCGCGCTCGCGGCCTCGGCCGAGCGTGCGTCGGAGGCGCAGGCCGCGGCCCGCAACGGTTCCGGCGAGGCGGCCGAGGAGGCCGCGCCCCACACACAGTCCCCGCCGGGCCACAAGGGCGTCCCGACCCCCAAGGACCTCGCGAGTCTGCGCGCGCCCGTGGCCCAGGCCACGCACCACCCCGCACAGCCGCCTGCCGGCAACGCCACTTTGCGCTGGTCGTCGGAGAAGGGGTGGGTGGAGCGTGGAGGCCCTCTGGGTGAGCCGGCCGAGACCGCTTCGCTGCCCACCCTGGCCCAGCTCACCAGCGCCGAGCAGCGCTGGGCGGACCGGGAGGAGGACATCACCACGGTCGGCGGCGACCCCTTCGAGGTCGGCCAGGTCTTCGCCCGGCGCTGGATGGAACGCCTTCCCGAGACGGTCCACCTGCAGAAACTGTCCACCATGTATCCCCGCATCCCGCATCGCATCGACGGCGAGCTCCTGAGATACGCGGCACGTTTCGGGCTGCTCGCGCACAAGGACGACCAGATCGACGAGCACGACCGCTATGCGATCCGGGCCGGGTTCTGGCGGGAGATCGACGTGCGGGCAGCGGCCGAACACGCTCCCGCGGGGGACTGACCGCGGCGCCGAAAGGGCGGCTCCGTCCGGCCCCGGGCGCCGTACGGGGCATCCGACCCCGTAGGCTCGTTCCTCGTGAGTACGGGCACAGCACAGGCACAGACCGGGACCGTGTGCGCGGTGCGTGATCTGGTGAAGACCTATCCCGCCGTCCGCGGCCGGCGCGGCCGGACCGCCACCCCCGAGGTGCGCGCGACCGACGGCGTCGGTCTCGATGTCCGGCGCGGCGAGATCTTCGGCCTGCTCGGACCCAACGGCGCCGGCAAGACCACGCTCGTACGCCAGCTCACCGGATTGATGCGCCCCGACTCCGGGAGCGTCGAGGTGCTGGGCCACGACCTCGTACGCCACCCCGAGCGGGCCTCCCGGCTCGTCGGCTACCTCGGGCAGCAGTCCACCGCACTCGACGAACTGACCGTGTCGCTCGCCGCCGAGACCACCGGGCGTCTCAGGGGCCTCCCGGTGCGTCAGGCGCGGGCCGCGCGCGACGACGTGCTGGAGGAGCTGGGACTGACCGCGCTCGCCGGGCGCCCGCTGAACAAGCTGTCCGGCGGCCAGCGGCGGCTCGCCTGCTTCGCCGCGGCGCTGGTCGGCGAGCGGCCCGTCCTGGTGCTGGACGAGCCGACGACCGGGATGGACCCCGTGGCCCGGCGTGCCGTCTGGTCCGCCGTGGACCGGCGTCGGGCGGAGAACGGCGTGACGGTGCTGCTCGTGACCCACAACGTGATCGAGGCGGAGACGGTCCTGGACCGGGTCGCCGTCATGGAGCGTGGCAAGGTCATCGCCTGCGACACCCCGGCCGGGCTCAAGGAGCGGGTGGCCGGCGAGGTCCGGGTCGAACTGGTGTGGCGCGAGCGCGCGCCGCTGGACGTCCCCGAGGTCGCCGCGTTGCGCGCCTTGGCGCGGGAGTCCGGGCGCCGGTGGGTGCTGAGGCTCGGGCCCGACGAGGCGCGGGCCGCGGTGGCCGCGGTGACCGGCGGGGCGGCGTTCTCCTCGCTGGACGACTTCACCCTGGCCACGCCCAGCCTGGAGGACGTCTATCTGGCGCTCGGCGGCGATGCGGCCAGGGCCGCCGAGGGACTGGTGAAGGCGTGAGCATGACCGTCAGCGTGTCGGGATACGAGTCGGAGTCGGACGGGAGCAGCGCCAGGTGACGAGCATCGTTCCCGCGGAGTCCGCGAAGATCACGGGGCCGAAGGCGCGGACCCCCGCGGTCCGGAGCGGCCGGCCGGCCCGGACCGCACCCGCCGCCCTCGCGCCGGGGGCCAGGCTGCTGCCCTCCCTGGCGGCCGTCTACCGGGCGCAGCTTTCGCGGGCGAGGGTCGCCCGGATCCCGCTGCTGTTCGTCGCCACGTTCCAGTCCATCGGGATCATGGTGCTGATGCGCGGGGTCGTCGACGGCGGCGCGGAGGCGCGGGCCGTGGTCGCCGGATCCAGTGTGCTGGTGGTGGCCTTCGTCGCGCTCAACCTGCTCGCCCAGTACTTCGGCAGGCTGCGGGCCGACGGCGGCCTCGACCACTACGCCACGCTGCCGGTCCCGCCCGCCGCCGTGGTGCTGGGGGCGGCGGGCGCGTACGCCTCGTTCACGGTGCCGGGCACGATCGTCACGGCGGTGGCGGGGAGCGCGCTGTTCGGGCTGCCCATGACCCACCTCTGGGTGCTCGTCGCGGTCATCCCGCTCTCCGGTGCCGCCCTCTCGGGGCTGGGCGCCGCGCTGGGTCTGCTGGCGCCGAGGCAGGAGCTGGCGACCCTGCTCGGGCAGCTGGGCATGTCCGCCGCGCTGCTGCTGGGCGTGCTCCCCGCGGAGCGGCTGCCGGGCCCGGTCGGATGGGCGCGGGACCTGCTTCCCTCGACGTACGGCGTCGAGGCGCTTACCCGTTCCTTCGACGCCCACCCGGACTGGGCGGTCGTCGGGCTGGACCTCGCGGTGTGCGCGGCGGTTGGCATGCTGTCGCTGGCCGTGGCCACCTGGGCGTACCGCCGTGCGGCTGTGCGCTGACCCGGTTCGTCCCGCCCGCCGGCGTGCGGGGGCCGAGCTTGCCCCCGGGGCGCCGGTGAGGTGCGTCCACCGGCGGTCCGGTGAGGCGGTACGCGGGGCGGCCTGGCACGATGGCACCGTGACAGCACCGTTGACGCCGCCGCACCAGCCCCAGCCCAACGACCCGTGGCAGGATCCGCCCTCGGGGTCCCACGCCGTGCCCGGCGGGGAGAAGTCCGAGGCGTCCGGGCGGCGTGCGGAGCTGCGGCAGGGCGCCGTGATCGCCGTGCTGCTGACGGTCTCCGGTGTCGTGCTCGGGCTGCTCTGGCTGCTGCTGGCACCGCGGGTGCCCCTGGTCTCCGACGAGACGGCCGTGTTCCTGAAGAACAGCGAAGGCGAGCAGGCCATCGGGGCCGACGGCACGTTCGTCCTGCTCGCCCTGGCCTTCGGTCTTGTGTCGGCTGCCGCCGTCTTCCTCTTCCGCAGGCGCGGGGGCATCCCGCTGGTGGTGGGACTCGCCCTGGGCGGGCTCCTCGGTTCCCTGCTCGCGTGGGGGATCGGCACCTGGTTCGGGCCGACCTCGGACGTGGTCGCCCATGCCAAGGAGGTCGGCAAGGGCGTCACCTTCGACGCACCCCTCGAACTGCACGCGGTGGGGGCGGCGGTGCTCGCCTGGCCGATCGCCGCGATGATCGTGCACCTGGGACTCACGGCACTGTTCGGACCCAGGGATCCCGAGCCGGAATGGGGCGTGCCCCACGGGGAGCCGTCCCCGTCCCCCTCGGCCCCGCCCGCCTCCGGATCCGGAACGGCGTTCGGTCCGGGTCCCGTCGGCCCCGAGCCCGAGCCCGAGGACGGCAAGGCGCCGGGGCAGTGGCCCGAGCGCTCCTAGTGCCCCTCCCGGCAAGCTTTGCCCCGTCGCGCCGCCCAGCACGCACGCTCGCTGCGTTGGCCAAAAGTCCTGGTAGCTCCGCTACAAGGACTTCCGGCCGCCTTGCGATCGCACGCACCGGCCGACGCTCCTACCGGGCAAACATTGCCGGTCGCGGCACTAGCTAGGCCTCCGGGCTAGGAGCGGCCGATCGGGGCGAGCGTGGCCTCGGTCAGGGCCGCCAGGTCCGACGGGGACAGCTCGACCTCCAGACCGCGGCGGCCCGCCGAGACGCAGATGGACGGGTGCGCCCCGGCCGACGCGTCGAGCACCGTACGGAGCCGCCTGCGCTGGCCCAGCGGAGAGATGCCGCCCCGTACGTAGCCCGTGGTGCGCTCCGCCGCCGCGGGGTCTGCCATGGCCGCCCGCTTGCCGCCCACGGCCGACGCCAGGGCCTTGAGGTCCAGGGAACCGGCGACCGGGACGACGGCGACGACCAGCTCGCCGTCCACGTCGGCGACCAGGGTCTTGAACACCCGGTCGGGCGGGACCCCGAGCGCCTCGGCAGCCTCCTCGCCGTAGGACGGCGACGACGGGTCGTGGTCGTAGGAGTGGACCGTGAACGCGGTGCCGGCCGAGGCCAGGGCGACCGTGGCGGGGGTTCCGCCGGACTGCTGTTTCCTGGGCTTCTTGGCCACCGGGCAGGTCCTCGGGTCAGTTGGGGTGAGTGGGCGCGCGGGTCAGGTCGGTCGCGGGCAGCGACGGCAGGTGCCGGATGACCGCGGTCTCCTTGCGCAGCAGCGCCAGCTCCTCACGCAGCCGGGTCGCGGTGTCCGGCGCCTGGAGGAGCCGCTGCTTGGAGGGGATGTCCAGGACGGCCGCGGCGGCCACCAGGTAGGAGACCACGGACGGGTCGTCGGGCAGGTCCGCGCCGGTCGTCAGGGACCTCTCACTCGCCCCCGCGAGCCGCTTCTGATAGCTGAGGAAGGCCCGCAGGACCCCCTCGGCGAGGGCCCCGGCCTCGTCCGTGGCCTCGTCGTCCCCCTCGGCGGCCTCCGGATCCTCGGGCAGGTCCTCGACCTCGGCGGTCAGGAACGGGCCGCTCGTGTCGACGGAGAGGAGCCTGACCCGTGTGGTGCCGGTCGCCAGGACCTCATAACTTCCGTCTGAGCGCTCGCGGATCTTCGCCGCGTCCGCGACGCAGCCGACCCGGTGGAAGGTCTGGATGGGATCAGGTCCGAAACCGTCGGCCGGTGCCCGCTCCGCGGGCGGCGCCGCGGAGACGGTGTCCGGCATCCCGGTGGCCGTCGGTGCGGTCTCGCGGCCGTCGCGGATCGCGACCACCACGAAACGGCGCGGCTCGTCCTCGTCGATCGTGAGCAGCTCGCGCATCATGGCGCGATAACGCTCCTCGAAGACGTTGAGCGGCAGCACGAGGCCGGGGAACAGCACCGCGTTCAGCGGGAAGAGTGGCAGGCGAGCGGTGGTCACAACGGGCAAGCCTAGTGGCCGCGGCGCCTGCTGTGTTCCGGCATTCGCCGCGAGTACCCGCAGGGCGCCGCCCGGAGCCGGGCGTCCGCCCGTGCGTCGAGGAATCCGCCGAGCGCCTCGCCGGCCACCGAGGCCCACGGGAGGACGTGGCGTACGGCCCGATCAGCCGGAACTGCTCCAGCGCGTCCGCGGCGCGGCCCCGGGCCATCAGGACGTACGCGAGCAGGTTGCGTATCTCGGCCGGCCAGGGATCACCGGCCGGGAACCCCGAGGACAGCCCGATCGCGAGGTCGGCCGCGGCGTCGATCCGGTCCCCCCGCACCGACGTCGCCCTTGCCGCGGCCCTCTCGTCCCTCAGCAGCGCGAACGCCGCTCGCACGGGGAGCGCCTGCACCAGGGAGTCGGCGGCGGCGTCCTCCGCCGCCCGCTCGGCGAAGTCGAAGCATTCCCGGTGCGAGCCGTACCAGGCGGCCGAGAGGTACCGCAGCGCCGCGACATGGCTGCCGTAGTGGTGCGGGGAGCGGCGCACGGCCTGCTCCCACAGCGACTCGAAGACCGAGGAAGCGTTCCGCTTCGGCTCGTTCCCGACCGGTGGTGGTCGTGCGCCGCCGTGATGCCGGGCCTCGACAGACCTGTCGACCCCCGTGCCGGCAAGGATTCGGCGGGGTCGGCGGGAGAGAGGCGGTCAACCGCGCCGCAGGAGCCGGGAGGCGCCCGCCGCCACCGTCGTGGCCAGTATCCAGCCCAGTAGCACGAGCGCCGCGGCGGTCCACTGCCAGCCGCCCTCCAGCAGCCAGTAGCCGTCCTGCCCGAGATCGATCACCGGGACCAGCAGGTCCAGCGCGTAGAGCGCGGGATTCCACTGCGGATGCTCGCTCCCCTTGATCGACTCCGGCCGGTACTGCGAGAAGGCCATCGCTCCCGCCGCCCACAGCACCGCCATCCACACCAGGGCCCGGCCCGGACGGTAGCCGTACGCCACGGTCCAGTCCTGCAGGTACCCCCAGATCCTGCCCGCGGGCGGCAGTGTCTCGCGCCGGCGGCGCTGCTTGGCCAGCAGCACCTCACGGGCGTCGGCGTCCTCACCGCAGTTGCGCAGCACCGTCGCGAGACGCTCGTACGGCTCCGGCACGTACTCCGGTGTCGCGGCCAGGACCCACTCCAGGCGCCGGGACAGCGGGAAGTGTCCGTACGGGACGAGGTTCTCGTAGACGAAGCCGCTCATCGCCAGGCCGCCCGGGCCCGGCCAGCTGCTCGACACGTCGATCAGCGTCACCACCCTCGCGCCGTTCAGCACGACCCGGCCCTCGCGTGGGCGCTCCGCGTTGAAGCGCAGCTCCGGGGTGACGATTCTGCGCAGCGACAGTTCCTCGCGACCGGTGAGGACGAAGCGGGCCTTGTGCAGGTCGACCGCGTCCCCGAACCGGCCGTCGTCCAGGCGTACCGCGCCCCGGCACGTGAAGACCTGCGCACGCGTCCCACGGGCCGGGCCGCCGCCGCGCGCGATGCCGTACGGCGGTGTGGTGCCCTGGTTCCCCGTCTCGATGCTGACCCAGGCCTCCGTCATGTACAGCGTGCGCTCCACGCTCAGCTGCGGGGCGTTCAGCGCGCGCCGGCCGTCCGAGGCGCGCAGCCTGCTGCCGCGCAGGCTCAGCGAACCGCCGACCTTCGCCCCGCGCAGGCTCAGCTCGCCGCGCGTGTCGATCATCTCGGCCTGCAGGTCCTGTGCCACCGACATCCCGTCGCCCACGAAGGCGCGGCCGCGCCGGTCCGGGCCGGCGAAGAGCTGGTTGATCAGCAGGTCCGTACCGATCTGGGCGTCGGTCAGCCTCATGCCGCGCTCGATGCGGCAGCGCGGCAGATGCAGGTCGCCCTCCGTGTGCAGACGCGCCGCGTCCAGACGCGGCACCGCGCAGCCCACCATCCGCAGAGTCGTGAAATGGCACTCCGGCAGGACCACCTCCTGCTCGAAGCGGCAGCCCGTCAGCTCCACGTACGGCGAGACGCGCCCGCCCGCAAGGTCCAGTTTCCCCGTGATGCGCACACCCCGGAGCTTCAGCGCGGCCACCCGTCCGGGCCGCGCCGCCGGCCCGCTCAGCAGCAGCCTCGCCACCGTCCTCGCGCCGACGCTCCGCTCCGGTCCCCAGATGTGCGGCGCGAACGGATCGTCACGCACCGGGTCGTGGGACCGCAGGTCGTAGGTCGTGCCGTTCCGGAACGCCTGCCACATGCCCAGCTCCGCCGCGCTGAGCCCGTCCGGGATCTCGCCGTCGTGCGGCTCCGTCACCGAAGTCCTCCGAGGATGCCCCGGCCTTCAGGCCGGGGAGGAATCGGGCTCCTGGGGAGCAGGGCAGGGGTAGTCGAATCGTCGTCAGGGCGATTCGGCGTCTGCCGCGGCGGCGCTGTAGTCGCCTTCGATGCGGTGGAGGATCTCGGAGTTGAGTGACCGCCGGTTCGTCTTGGC
>NZ_JBHVCT010000145.1:0-8658 GCF_042803195.1 Streptomyces sp. NPDC057428 | reverse complement strand
GCGTACAGGAAGTCGATCGCGTTCTTCAGCGCACCCGACGTCGAGTGGTTGTACTCCGGCGTCACCATGACGAAACCGTCGAACGAGGCGATCTTGCTCGCCCACGCCTGCGTGTGCGGCTGCGCGTACTGACCCATCGACGGCGGCATCATCTCGTCGAGATGCGGCAGCTTGTAGTCCAGCAGATCAACCAGCTCGAACTCCGCGTCCGTGCGCTGCGAAGCGACCTCGTGCACCCAACGCGCCACCGCCTCGCCGTTACGGCCCGGCCTGGTGCTACCAAGGATGATACCGATCTTGACCATGTGAAAACCCTTCGTGAAGACACTTTCGAAGCAAGAAGTAACCTTGCCTCGACAAGCAACATAACACGAAAAGTTGCTTAGTCAAGTATTCCGGTTGGGTGAGGCGCCGGCATCGACAAGAGCACGGATAGCCTCGGCCTCTGGCGCCGTGCACGGCAAGTACCGTGCGGCAGAAGCACCGGGCCCCTGAAGCAGCGACGCGTCATCACCGCCCAAGCGCGCAGTGGCCGTGGGCAGATCAGGCGTCGACGCGCTCGCTTACCGCACAACCAGGCCACACCGTGGCCTGGCTCACTTCAGGAATCAGGCGTTCGAGCGCCTGGGCGGAGTTTCCGGAGTGCCGCGTGAGGGCGGACGATCCACTGCGCGTCGAGCTGAGGAGGGCCGGGCTCACACACGCTGGCGGCTTCTGATTCCGTGACGAGGCTTGTTGTAGGACGAGCGACGACGAACCTGCGTGCGCGGCGGAAAGGCACCCGGTCCAACCCTCCCCGGGCGACGGGCATTACGGCGGCCCCGACTGCGCGGCGAAGCACTCCACCCGCCACTGCCCACGGAACCGATCTCATGGAGCACGGCGCACATGCGCTGGGCGCCAGGGTGACTTTCGCCCCGAGGGCGGGAGTGCGAAGCGGCGCACCGGGCGGCGCCAAATCCCGCCCTTCCGGCCGAAGATCAACCATCCCCGATCGACCGGGGCCCCGCGCGGCGAGGTCCCGGCGAGAATGCGGGCCTCGGGTCGACCGTCGGTGCCGGACCCGCGGCCGGACCGAAGGCGCGGGTTGCACCGGCGAATGGCTCACGGCCGTCCGCCGGCGCCTCTCCGCATCGGGTTCAGCTGGCGCGGTTCACAAGAGCGGCCGCTTCGGCTGCCTGCTCCGTGACGTGCGCGGCCGCCTTGGACGCGCGTCCGCTCACCTTCCATCCGACCATGCGCACCATCGTCGCGGGGGTGGGCGGAAACACGCCGAGCTGCCCCAGCATGGTGACGTCGTCGCGCACGGCCTCGTGCCGGACGACCTTGCCGTCGCGCAGATCCAGTACGTGATAAGCGCGCGGCCGGACGCTGCCGACCGCGCGCGAACCCGATCCGACAACAGCCCACCGCCGTCCGGCGCATACGCGCAGGATCCCCTGAGGCCGTGGTGCCGACTCCTTCTCCACGCTGGGACCGCCCGGGAAGGCGGGGCCGCTGCCTGGAAGGTCAAGCCGCGGGGGCACCCTGCTCGGAACGCGCCCCCAGCAGTGCCTGGCAGTTCAGCCAGAGCGCGTCGAGCTGAGAGGTGTTGTTGTACAACTTCGCGAGGAGCACCTGCCCCTCCAGCTGAGCCACGACGGAACGAGCGGCCTCGCGGGCATCCGCGACAACCACGTCGCCACGCCTGAGCGCCTCCAGGATCGTGATTTCGACCATGTCGACCTGAGCCTCGAAGATCTGCTGCAGCCGCAGGCGAATGGCTTCGGTCTGGGTGCTCATCTCCAGGGTGAGGTTGCCGAACATGCATCCCGCAACGGATCCGCACGTAGCCTGGCCGGCGTGCTGAGCGGCCTTGGTCTCCTCGAACAGCTGCCGAAGCTTCTGCAGGGGCTCCTGGTCGCCGAGCAGAATGCGGTCCCAGTCCCGCTGCTGTGCGGCCCAGTGCTCGTCGATCACGGCGAGCGCCAAGACTTCCTTGGACTCGAAGAAGTAGTAGAAACTGCCTTTGGGCACGCCGGCGGTCTTGCAGATCTCCGCCACGCCCAGCGCCGAGTATCCGCGCAGTTCGATGAGAGACTGCGCAGCGGTAAGGATCTTGTTTCTGGCATCGCTCGTACGGCCCATGGAACTAGCATACGACCATTCGACTAGTAGCGTCCGCTCGTTCACCCTTCCGTTACACGGCGACTCACGCGTGGCACCATTCGATTCGGTCCGCGTGCGCCCGCACAGGAAACACCGGACACTCAGGGCATTCGCAGGTATCGCGTCATTCACCCCTCGACAGCAGGGAGTCGCGTCCGAAAGGCGCAGACTCCTCGCAGTCCACACACCTTCCGGCCGGAGACATCCGGGGGCGGCCAGGCAGGACGCCGCGCCCCCACGAACCACCGCGACACGCCCGCGACCAGATCATTGACCGAAGGCGACCGATCGTCTATCTTTAGAAGACCGGTCGGCTAGCGATCGGTCTTCCCACTCGCGAAAGGCCGTCATGAGCAGCAACGGACAGAAGGTCGCCGTCATCACCGGCGCGTCGCAGGGCATCGGTGCCGGGCTCGTCGCCGCGTACCGCAAGCTCGGATACGCCGTCGTAGCCACGTCGCGCAACATCGCGGAGTCCCAGGACCCTGAGATTCTCACAATCAAGGGCGACATCTCGGACCGTGCCACCGCCGAGCGCGTCATCGCGGCAGGCGTGGAGCGTTTCGGTCGTATCGACACCCTCGTCAACAACGCGGGAATCTTCATCTCGAAGCCCTTCACGGACTACACCGAAGAAGACTATGACGCGGTACTGGCGGTAAACGTCGCCGGATTCTTCCGCGTGAGCCAGCTCGCGATCGCGGAAATGCTCAAGCAGGGCAGCGGTCACGTCGTACAGATCACCACCAGTCTGGTCGATCACCCCAACTCCAATGTGCCCTCGGTGCTCGCCTCCCTGTCCAAGGGCGGGTTGCAGGCTGCCACCAAGGCCATCGCGATCGAGTACGCCTCCCGGGGTGTCCGTTCGAACGCGGTCGCCCTGGGTACGATCAAGACCCCCATGCACCCCGAGGAGCACCACGAGACGCTGGCGGGGCTGCACCCGGTGGGCCGCATGGGTGAGATCAGTGACATCACCGACGCGGTGATCTATCTGGAGAACGCGCCGTTCGTCACCGGTGCGATCCTGCCCGTCGACGGCGGCCAGACCGCCGGGCACTGACCGGACAGGAGCGTGGCCGCTCCCAGGAGCGGCCTCCGCTGCCACCGCCAGGAAAGTAGACGCGCATGAACTCGCCACTGGCCGACCTCGGAGTGCGTACTCCCGTCCTGGCCGCACCGATGGCCGGTGGCCCCGGCACACCCGCGCTGGTCGTCGCTGCGGCACAGGCGGACAGTCTCGGTTTCCTCGCGGCGGGCTACAAGGACGTCGCCACACTGACCGAACAGATCGCCGAGGTGCGCGACAACGGCGTCCCCTTCGGTGTCAATCTCTTCGTCCCCAGCCCCCAGCCCATCGATCCGGCGGCGTTCCAGGACTACGCCCGGGCCATCGCGCCCGAGGCCCATGCCCACGGCGTCGACGTACGGACCATCGGTATCGTCGAGGACGACGACCGCTGGCACGAGAAGATCGAGTTGCTGCTCTCGCAGCCCGTCCCGGCCGTCAGTTTCACCTTCGCGCTGCCCGACGCGGCGGTCATCAGGTCCCTGCGCGCCGCCGGGACGCTCGTCATACAGACGGTCACCTCCCCCGCGGAGGCGGCCCAGGCCGCTGAGGCCGGCGTCGACATGCTCATCGTCCAGGCCTCGGCAGCTGGAGGACACTCCGGAACCTTCACTCCCCAGCACACCCCGGCTTCCGTTCCCCTGCCCCAACTCCTGGCCGCGGTACGGCACACGGTGAGTCTGCCTCTCATCGGCGCGGGAGGGCTGGCTACACCGGACCAGGTCGCCGGTGCGCTTCGTGCCGGCGCTGGTGCCGCCATGGTCGGAACCGCCCTCCTGCGTGCCGACGAGGCCGGGACCTCGCTCCCCCATCGGACCGCACTGACCGCCCCGACCGACCGGGGAACCACGGTCACCCGGGCCTTCACGGGCAGGCCGGCGAGGGCGCTGCGCAACCACTTCACCGAGAGGTACAGTGACCTCGCGCCTGGCGGGTACCCCGCCGTGCACCACTTGACAAGCCCGATGCGCAGAGCGGCAACCGCCGCCCAGGATCCGGAGCGGATCAATCTGTGGGCCGGCACCGGTTACCGGCAGACCCGCGCCGAGTCCACCGCCCGAATCCTTCAGGGGCTGACCACCACGCTCTGACGGACCCCACACATACCTGCGAGCCGCCATCGAGTTTCGATGGGTGCTCGCAGGTATGTGTGGGGGCTGCATGCCCGGTCGTGCCCGTCAATCACGTATGTTCGGGCCCGTCGCTCATCCGGAGCGCGACACATCTTGCAAGGCGCCGTCTCCGGTCGGCCCGGTACCCACCAGGCGATGTCCCCGTCACTGGAGCAAGATGGAGTTGCGCTGCGCCACCAGCTGCCGTCGACTCGCTCAAGGCCTTCACGGTGGGGCGCGGCGCGGCGGCTAATGGTCGAACGAAGGACGGAGCTGGGGAATGAACAGCACTTCTCGCGTCTACGATGTGGTGGTTCTCGGCGCCGGCCCTGCCGGCGAGAATCTGGCGGACCGCACTCGTGCCGCCGGACTCACATCGGTGATCGTCGAGAACGAGTTGCTCGGCGGAGAGTGCTCGTTCTGGGCATGTGAGCCCAGCAAAGCCCTCCTCCGGCCGGTCGTCGCCCGTGCCGACGCCCGCCGGGTACCCGGGATCAGGGCGGCGGTCCAAGGTCCTTTGGACGTGGCCGCGGTCTTCGCCCATCGCGACAAGATGTCCGCCTACTGGCAGGACGAGGACCAGGTCGAGTGGCTGAATTCCGTGTCCGTGGATCTGGTGCGCGGCCACGGTCGGCTGGAAGGCCCGCGACAGGTGGTCGTCACGACCGCTGACGGTGAGACGGTGCGTCTGACCGCACGGCACGTGGTCGCTGTGGCCACCGGAACGGTCACCGCCTTCCCTGATCTCCCCGGTCTGGAGCGTGCCCGCCCTTGGACCAACCGTGATGCCACCGCTGCCCGGCACGTGCCTGATCGGCTCGCCGTGGTGGGGGGTGGTGTGGTGGCCGTGGAGATGGCCACTGCGTTCCAGGCGCTCGGTTCCCAGGTGACCATGCTGGTCCGGGGTCACAACGGGCTTCTGAATCGGATGGAGCCGTTCGCCGGGGAGATGGTGACGGACTCGCTGCGTTCCTCCGGCGTGGACGTGCGTTTCGGCACATCCGTCAGCGGCGTCGTCCGGGAGAACGGCCCGGAAAGTCCCGTTCAGGTCACACTGTCTGACGGGCAGTCGCTGATCGCTGACGAGATCCTGTTCGCGACGGGCCGGTCGCCGCACACCGCGGACATCGGCCTGGAGACCATCGGTCTTACCCCCGGTGACTGGCTGAACGTGGACGATTCCTACCGGGTGACGGATGTGCCCGAGGGGTGGCTCTATGCGGTCGGCGACGTCAACCACCGGGCACTGATGACACACCAGGGGAAGTACCAGGCGCGAATCGCGGGCGGTGTCATCGGTGCACGGGCCAAGGACGAGCAGCTCGACGACGGCAAGTGGGGCGCACACGCGTCGACGGCCGACATCCTCGCCGTACCGCAAGTGGTCTTCTCCGAACCGGAGGTGACCAGTGTGGGGCTGACGACGAAGGAGGCGGAGAGCGCCGGTCGTCGGGTCGATGTCGTGGACTACGACATGAGCCGCATCGCGGGTGCGGTGCAGTACGCCGACGGTTACCGCGGCACGGCGCGCGTGCTGATCGATGCCGATCGGGGGAATGTGGTCGGTGCGACCTTCGTGGGTCCCGGGACCCAGGAGCTCCTGTACTCGGCGACCGTCGCGATCACCAGCGAGGTGGACATCAACAGGCTGTGGCACGCCGTCCCCGCGTTTCCGACGATCAGTGAGGTCTGGCTGCGCATCCTCGAGACCTACCGCGACAGGACCGAGAAGAGAACCTGACGGCGCCGCGGGCGTGACCGCCCGCCCGCCACGCGCCTGTCTGGTACTGGTACTGGAGAGTCCACGCGGGCCCCTATCCCTTGTACGGGTCCCCATCGGGAATCCAGGTTCCGGCTCGTCCAAGACCGAGGTCTCCCATGTCGTGGCACAAGGCATCGATGACGGCCAGGAGCTCGGGGCGGGTGTCGCCCCGGCGCCAGACCAACGACCACGTCCAGTAGATCTCAGGTGCCATGACGGGTCGTCGGGTGAGGCCAGGGGGCATGACACCGTTCTGGCCCTTCGGATTGTTGATGACCGGTCGGCTGCTGTGGCGGACGTGGTCGAAGAACGCGGGTCCGTTCGTACCTCCTTGGGCTACGCGCACCACGCGGGCCCCAGTGTCGCGGGCGAGCAGTTCGGCGTAGGTGTTCCAGGACGACCAGGAGGTGGTGTCGTCGTCGAGCAGGACCACGGTGTCCCGGGCCTCCACGCCACTCGCGTCGTTCCCGGTGGCCACGGCGTACAGCCGGTCGGCGCCGAGAAGCCGGGCGTTCAGGTCGCGTTGTTCCAGATCGGCGGCCCGTACCCAGCACACGGCGAGGTCAAGGCTGCCGTCAGCCACTCGGGCGGCCTGGGTGTGGGAGGGTGCGATCCACGGGTCGATGTGCAACTGGGCCACCGCTGCGGTGCGGGCGGTCAGGTGTGGTGGGAGCCAGCTGACGTACCCGAGCCGTACCGTTTCCGATCCGGACATGCGGCCGGCGCGGAGCCGTATGTCCTCGGCGCGTGCCAGCAGGGCGCGGACGTGCGGAAGCAGCGTCGAACCGGCAGGTGTCAGAGACACCGAGCGGCGGTCACGGTCGAACAGTCGCACGCCCAAGTCCCGTTCGAGCGCCTTGATCTGCTGTGACAGGGAAGGACCGGCGATCAACAGGCGCTCAGCAGCCCGGCCGAAGTTCAGCTCCTCGGCGACGGCAACGAAGTACCGCAATTGACGCAACTCCACGTTCGCCATGCTACCCCGGTACATGTGGGCGCCGACCGGCACGCACGGCGCCGGGGCCGCGTAGCCGCTCCACTTGCTGGTGCGTGCGTCACCGCGCGTGCATCCGCGATTGCGCGGTCATCGGCCGGGCAGCCGGGTGGTCACCTCCTGGAGCACCCAGCCGTTTCCGTCCGGGTCGCTGAAGGCGGCGAAGGAGCCGTAACTCGCACGCTCCGGATGCGGGCCGGAGACCCGGGCCACTTCCGTACCTCGATGGAAGACACCGCCCGCGTCATGAAACACCTCGCCCATCGCGACCCCGCGCCCGGACAGCTCGGCATGAGCCTCCTGGATGTCGGAGACGATGAGGTGCAGCCCCTGCACGGAACCCGGCGCAGCCGTTGTGACGCCGGTTCCGAAGAGGATCGAGGCCTGGGAGCCCGGAGGCGTCAGGTGCACCACGCGGTAGTTCTCGTCGGCGACGTAGTCGACGTCGAGGCGGAAGCCCGCTGCCTCGTAGAAGGCCTTGGCCCGGTCGACATCGGAAACGGGCAGAACCACGACTTCAAGTTTCAGATCCATAATCGTCTGCACTCCCATAGATACGAACCGCACACGCGGTTCGTCACCACTTGAACAGGTGACAGCCTGACAGGCATTGCGTCACCTGTCAAACGGGTGACGATAGGGATCATGACTTCGGCGCGCACGGTCACCGCTACAGCACGTGAGAAGGCAGGACTGCGTCCCGCACCGCATCGCCGAGCAGCGTCGCAGGTGACCAGGAGCCATTACGAGGTCGGCGCAGCAAACGACAGAGGCGCCCCACCCGACGGACTGTCGGGTGGGGCGCCTCGTGCCGGTCCGCCCATCGGCGGCCGCCTCATCTCACCTCGGCGCGCCGAGGGGTCACGGTGCGACTATGCGCTCCAGCGCTTCAGCGGCCGCGGCGACGTTGCAGCCCTCCATGCGGGAGAAGACGTGGCGCCGGACGCTCGCAAGGTTCGACGGCCAAGCCGCTTTCAGCTGGGCCCACCCGGCGGCGGTGAGGCTCGCGAGCCACGCCCGTCCGTCGTCCGGGCACTTCTCCCGAACGACGAGTGACTGCAGTTCCAGACGCTTCACGACCCGCGTCATGCCGCTCAGTGAGAGACCGCACATATTGGCCAGCTCACTCATCCGCATCTGGTTGTCCCGCGCCTCGGAGAGATGCACCAGGACCATGTATTCCGTACTGGAGATCGGATGCTCGTCGAACATGTCGGCGTCGACAGTTCGAGGCAGAAAGGCCATCACTTTGCCAAGAGCCCGGAGGAAGGCCTCCTCGTCCGGGTTGAGGGGTTCGATCGTCGTCGCGTCTGCCATAACCGAAGTGTAAATGGCGGCGCCCCGGAGTAGGTCACGCGCGTACGCCCGGTGAAAACGCCGTTGCGGCAATCCGGATGACCGCGGGCGGTCCCCGGTCCTCGCACACAACCGGCGTCCCACTCCGTCGCAGCGATCCGCCTATTCCTCCGGTCGGCCGCCTGAGCCTGGATCCACCGGCTTGATTCCGGAGTGATCGTTTCGGGGTTGTCTTGGCGGTCGGCGAGATGATCTGGCTGTTCGGGCAGGGGGTATC
>NZ_JBHVCT010000144.1:0-8873 GCF_042803195.1 Streptomyces sp. NPDC057428 | reverse complement strand
GGGGGGGGTGGTCCTCTCCGGCGCCCCTGTCCTGCTTTGGCCCGGGGCCCGCGGTGGTGTGGCGGGGGGGGTACCGTGGGCCGCCGTCCCGGGGGACGGCGGACGACGGTACCCCAGCGGCAACACCACGGCGAGCCCGGGGCAAACGCTGACCTGGGACGCAGAAGAGCACCTCGCCACAGTCGAGGAAGATGGAAAGACCACGGCCTATCTGTACGACGCTGCCGGCAACAGACTCATCAGTCGCACCAGCACCGAAACCACGCTCTACCTAGGCCACACCGAAGTTTCCCTCCCGGTCGGCTCCGACCCCTTCGATACCGGACGTCCGCATGATCCTTGCGACCCGCTTGTGGTTGACCGCCTCACCGCTCGTCTCGCGGAGCTCGGCGGTGATTCTCGGGTCTCCGTAGGTGCCGTCGGATTCCTTGGTGCACGGCGCGTATCCGGGCGGCCAGACGGGCGTCGGCTGTGCCTGCCGGGAGGACCGGTCCGCGGCTGTCCGGCACCAGCGTTTCCTTCTCCAGCTCGCGGACCTTCTTCCACAAGGCTGCGTTCTCCGCCTCCAGCAGTGCTGGCGGCTGGCCCGGTTCCTGTGTCCGGCGTCCCCGCGGACGACTTGCTCCGGCCGCCCGGACCCAGCTCCGCAGGGTCTCCGGATTGATCCCCAGGTCGGCGGCGACCGACCTGATCGTCGCATCGGGCCGCGACTCGTACAGCGCGACCGCGTCTGCCTTGAACTCCGATGACTCATCATGTGGAGAGCGCGCTGTTCGGTGAGCCGTCGCTCCTGGTTCAAAGTCCCTGAGAAGTCCCAGGGACTCCGTCACATCCCGCCTCGACTCGCATTTGTGCAGGTCAGAAGGGGTGTGGTGATGCCATTCAGGCAAGATCTCAAATATCCCGGAAGATCTCGATCTGCGCCCCCACCGAGTTCAGCCGCTCCGCCAGCTCCTCGTAACCCCGGTTGATCACGTAGACGTTCCGCAAGACCGACGTGCCCTCCGCCGCCATCATCGCCAGCAGCACCACCACCGCCGGCCGCAGGGCGGGCGGGCACATCATCTCGGCGGCGCGCCAGCGGGTCGGGCCCTCGACCAGGACGCGGTGCGGGTCCAGCAACTGGAGCCTGCCGCCGAGTCGGTTGAGGTCGGTGAGGTAGATCGCCCGGTTGTCGTAGACCCAGTCGTGGATCAGGGTCTTGCCGTGCGCGGAGGCCGCGATCGCGGCGAAGAACGGCACGTTGTCGATGTTCAGGCCCGGGAAGGGCATCGGGTGGATCTTGTCGATGGGCGCCTCCAGCTTGGAGGGCCGTACCGTCAGGTCCACCAGCCGCGTGCGGCCGTTGTCGGCGGCGTACTCCGCCGTACGGTCGCAGTCGACGCCCATCTCCTCCAGGACCGCGAGCTCGATCTCCAGGAACTCGATCGGGACGCGGCGGATCGTCAGCTCGGACTCCGTCACCACTGCGGCGGCGAGCAGGCTCATCGCCTCGACCGGGTCCTCGGAGGGGGAGTAGTCGACGTCCACGTCGATCTCAGGTACGCCGTGCACCGTGAGCGTCGTCGTGCCGACGCCCTCGACGCGCACGCCGAGCGCCTCCAGGAAGAAGCAGAGGTCCTGGACCATGTAGTTGGAGGAGGCGTTACGGATCACTGTCGTGCCGTCGTGGCGTGCGGCGGCCAGCAGGGCGTTCTCGGTCACTGTGTCGCCGCGCTCGGTCAGGACGATGGGACGGCCCGGACGGACCGAGCAGTCGACCTGGGCGTGGTACAGCCCGTCGGTGGCCGCGATCTCCAGACCGAAGCGGCGCAGCGCGATCATGTGCGGCTCGATGGTCCGCGTGCCGAGGTCGCAGCCGCCGGCATAGGGCAGGGTGAAGCGGTCCATACGGTGCAGCAGCGGGCCGAGGAACATGATGATGGAGCGCGTCCGGCGCGCCGCGTCCGCGTCGATGGCCTCCAGCTCCAGCTGCGCCGGCGGCAGGATCTCGAGGTCGACGCCGTCGTTGATCCAGCGGGTGCGCACTCCGATGGAGTTGAGGACCTCCAGCAGCCGGAAGACCTCCTCGATGCGGGCCACCCGGCGCAGCACCGTGCGGCCCTTGTTGAGCAGGGAACCGCAGAGCAGTGCGACGCAGGCGTTCTTGCTCGTCTTGACGTCGATGGAGCCGGAGAGCCGGCGTCCGCCGACCACCCGCAGATGCATGGGACCGGAGTAGCCGAGGGACACGATCTCGCTGTCGAGGGCTTCACCGATGCGGGCGATCATCTCAAGGCTGATGTTCTGGTTGCCGCGCTCGATACGGTTGACGGCGCTCTGACTTGTGGCGAGCGCCTCGGCGAGCTGGGTCTGTGTCCAGCCACGGTGCTGGCGGGCGTCACGGATGAGCTTGCCGATGCGTGCGAGGTAGTCGTCTTCCATGCCTGCACGCTATCTCACATATGAGATGAAGATCGTGCCGGGGGTGTGCGCGTCGGGTAACAGCACTGTGCCGGGCCGTGGGTGGGCGCCTGATTCGAGGATCAGGCGCGCCCCGCGGCCCGGCGTGTGGTGTTCCGCCGATCGGGTGAGTCAGCTGCGACGGCTGCGCTTGGTCGTCTTGCGCCAGCCGAAGGGCCCCGGCAGGTCCATCGACGTGGTGCGCCTGCCGGTGCTGCTGTGGGTGCGCTTGGGGCCGTGCCGTCCACCCGTCGTGACGGACCACGACCGACGGTTGATGTTCAGCCGGACGCCCGGAAGGATCTGAAAGCTCTTGCGGAATGTGAGCGGCATCTGCGCCTCCTTCGTCAGGGGTACGGGTATCCCGAAGCGGCCGGGTCATGCGCGCGAAATCGCATGACCTGTGACCGGCCCGTCCGCCCCGCGACCGGCCCGTCCGCCCCGCGACCGGCCCGTCCGCCCCGCGACCGGCCCGTCCGCCCTGCGACCCGGCCGGCCTCCGGTGCGGTGGTCGCCCTGACGGCATGTCAGCCGACCGGACCCGTCCTCGGGATCCGCCCGGCCCGGGTCACGGCCGTGCGTCATCGCGGAGTGGCGCCGGACACGGACTGTCCATTGCCGGCGAAATTGGTCGTTGAGGTGCCGCGTGACCTCGGCGGACTACGTTGAATGTCAAAGCCCGCCGGCGCAGCGTCCGCTGAAGAGTGCTACGGGGCCGCAGGACTTACCCATGGTCTGACGTGGGGTGACGCACCGTCGGATGCTCGCCCGGGCGGCGATATTCGCTTGCGCGCCCTCGTCGCCAGGGTCAACATCGCCTGACACCCGACGAAGGCGGAGAAGATGACCACGCAGACCCACCCCGTCGACCGCGAACTCGTTGAGGCTGCGGACCGCCTCGCCCGCACGCGCTGCCGGGGCGACAATCACACCATGGCGGCCGCAGCCCGCTCCCTGGACGGCCGGATCATCACCGCGGTGAACGCCTACCACTTCACGGGAGGGCCCTGCGCCGAGCTGGCCCTCATCGGTGCGGCAGCCGCTCAGGGTGTCTACGAGCTGGACACAATCGTCTCCGTGGGCGACCGCGAGCGGGGAGTTGTTCCCCCGTGCGGCCGGTGCCGGCAGGTCCTTCTCGACTACTTTCCCGCCCTCAAGGTCATCGTCGGCGAAGACGACCGCGTCCGAACCGTCCTCATTACCGACCTGCTCCCCGAAGGCTACGTCTGGGCCGACCACCAGCACGACGCTGAATAGACCGGGCCACTCATCACGAGCCGGCGCCGCCAGGGCATCAGGGTAAAAGTTTGCCTGATGCGACCCCAGGCCACTGGGCGCTTATCGTCCTGCGCGGCGTCGGCGGGCCTTCTCGCGGCAGCGCTCGGAAGAAGGCCAGGACGAGGGTGGGCTCGCTTCGGTAGTCCTCGCCACTGAGCGGGGGCCGGAACGCAGCCGCACGACTCCAGCAGCGTCGCGTACGTCTCGTTTGGCGATAAGGCCCGCTTCGGAGAGTCCGGGTCCCGCAGTGCATCGTCCGGACGGTTCTGCGGGACAGCGGCGCATTCGCCAGTGGTACCGCCTCCGGTACCCCGACCCGCTTGAAGCCCCATCCCGCCTGGCCGCAGGCCAGGCGGGTGATCTCGAACGCCTCGGCGTCCTTCGGCTCGATACGTTCATCGGCGCGGACGTCGACGACCGTCGCCGAGCCGTCCGTGCGGCGTACGAAGCAGTCCGGAGCGTGCCGACGCTCCCGCTCGCCGTCGTGCCGGTGCAGCCAGAACGGCTGTGAGGCGATCCCTGTCACCTCGGGATCGAAGTGCGTCAGTGAAAGCCGGTCCCGCTCCAGCCACGATTCGAAACCGACATGTCGCCCGGTCGTTGCCGCCCAGTACCAGCCGGAGAAGTGACGATCACCGCGCGACCAGCGAAACGGTCGTACGGCAGCCACGTCCTTGAACCGGGCCGTCCTCGAACCGGGACGTCACACAGTCCAGCAGCGGACGCCGCCGACGCTCGCGTAAAGCGTCCACGTACGACAGCTAGACGTACGGCTCCGCAAGATCCACCCCGACCGATGCGGCCACCCAGTACCACCCCGTGCGTTACCTCGTACGACTAGGTTCGCTGGCAAGGAACCCGAAACGACTGGGTTCACTGTCAAACGCCTCGATTGGATGACAGCGGTCACGGACTGACCTGTCGCAACGAAGTTAGTCGGGTGGGTCCTGCTGACCTGCGCGGGCTATGTTCGGTGAGACAGATGCTGCCAGGGTTCCTGATGGATCTCGTCTGACAACGCTGCGCGGTGGCGACGCCCCTTCATTGCTCGCTGCCGACATGACGCGCTTCGAGCCATGCTGCCTCGAACTCGGCTGGGCGGATTTCCATCTCCGCCCACTCAGGGTCAAATAGGTCCACAACCGGCGGATTGAACGGCCAGTCGTCTGGGCCGCTCCTCAGCGCGGTTCCGTTGTCACTGAGCTCCACCTGGCGCAACCTGCGGCCGTCGGAGCCGACCTCCATGAGGTAGGTCGCTGGTTCATCGCCGTCGCCGTCCCAGCGACGCCGGAGGTGCACGATGCTCCGGTCGGCGAGCGCGCCGAAACCGGGGCGGCCGCGCTGGGCGTCGCGCTTGGTCCGCAGCCCGTCCAGGCCCGGAGGCATAGTCGGCTCATCGATGTCGACTTCGTCCAGGTCCCGGTCGGCCCGCTCGATGGCCTCTGGACTGTCGACCACCTCGACTTCCGCGAAGGTCTCAAGGATCTCTCGGGGCGATCGCGCGTGGACCCACCACCAGGCACCGCCCATGCCGTAGTCGTGCAGGACGAGAAAGCGCGACTTCGGCGCGGGGGGAGAGCTTGTCATACCGGCTGAGGGTAGTGGGCCTGCTGCGCCGCCGACTGCCCCCTGAATCGGTAGTACGGAACCAGCGAGACATGTGGGAGTGCGATTGACCTTCAAGATGGGCTATCGCAGTGGCCCTTGCTCGTCGACGAACACGGTGGGTGTGGAGAGGAAGACATCGGCGTTCCTCGGGCCGTAGGCGATGTTGAACGTGTCCAGCCAGTACGACCAGTCCCGTATCCCTGCCGCACTGCTGAAGCGGTAGTTGAGCTGCCAACGGACCCACTGGCCGGGGGCGAGTCTCACTGCCGGAGGCCGTCGAGGCCGGGGCGGCAGGCCGAATAGGGGTTCCACTCGGGGAAAGACCCGCAGCCGTCCGTCGGCTTCACGGAGCTGAACATCGACTTTTCCGGGATCTTCCTGGGTGTCGTAGGGCTCGAAGTCGTCTCGCTCGTGCATGCGAATCACGTGTGCGGAACCGGCTGTGGCATGCGGCAGCGCGAAGCCGATCGGGGCCGCGTTCCTGCGCGAGGCAGCCGGTCCTCCCCGAGATTGCTTCGTCCAGAACGTCCGTATCCACTGGACGGTGATCTCCATGGCCTTCCCTGCCGTTCGTCAAAATACTCACTCTATGTCCGTGGTCAGGAGCTACTGATCTCTGGTTAGCAGTCGACAGGCGACGAGCCTGCTGCTTGCGGAAGGTTTTTGATCTGGGGGTGCTCCAGCGGGCGGCCGATGTCCAGATCTTCGTTGAGCTTGGCGATCAGAGCGGGGGCCAGTGCCGGCGCGTAACGGAAAGCCCATTGCTCGGCAAGGGTGAGGAAACCGTGGAGCTTGTCGTGCACGGTTTGCAGAAGGTCCGGCAGAGCGGCCAGGGGAAGCTCGATGGGGGTCTTTGTTGGTGGGTCCGTGTCAGGCCACACTTTGACGAGTGTTCCCTGGTGTTCGACGTGCGCGGCGGTGTCGTGACCGAGCCAGACCTCTTCGCCGTGCATGAGGCCGAGCCAGTCGCGCCAGCTTTCCAGGCCGAAGCAGCACCCCGGAGCGATCACGACGCCGGTCGCGGTGTCCTGGAGGAGGATGCCGCCCGGCGCGATGACGAGATCGACGTTCAGCAGGTTCTGGATGCGCTGGGTGCCGGCCTCCGTGTCCGGAGCCGGGTCGTCGCTGTCGTCGTGACCGCAGCTGGTCAAGACCGCCATGGCCGTACCGACTTCCAACGGTGACATCTGGTCGGAGAGGCCCAGCAGGCGGTCCGAGTTCGGGGCCGCGGTGGGCCACAGAGTGAAGTCCGCAGCGTCATAGGTTTCCACGATGGCATCCATGATCAGCACGGTTCCCATTGTCGCTGCCCGCCGTTTGGGGTTCCTCTTCATTTCTCGGCGGGGTGCAGGGCGCGCTCGGGTCGGGCGAGGCCTCGGCTTCCCCGCGCTGACGTCGGCGGAAGGCCTTCTGTCGACAGCTCGCTGAACACCAGCGCCGGGTCTCTCCGCCGGTCGCGACGGTTAGTTTCTGTCCGCAGCCTGCGCAGGCCACCGCTCGTTGGCTCCGCGGCTTCGGGTGGCGTTTGCGGTAGCTCCTCTGCCGGCAGGCGTGCGAGCAACGCTGCCGCCGACTGCTGCCTGCTGGCGTGATGGGCAGCAGGTGGCCGCACTCCGTGCACCGGGTGTTCGCCAGGATCTTCCGGAGAAGCTGGGGCTCGCGGCCGGTCACTGCGGCCAATCGCTCCCACCGTGGATGCCCCCCGGTGCAGGGGCGGCGAGCAGAGGTAAGTCCGGAGGTGTCCGGCCTTGAGATGGTTGGCGGCAGCGAGGCGTTGGATGAAGGACGTGAAGCCTTCGCCTGCGACCGGCCGGACCTGGATGGGCAGTGGGAACAGGGGGCCGGGCGCGTGATGGGCGCGCTTTTGCCGGTTCCTCATTGCTGTGGCTCGCGCTTCATGTGACGGCCGCGGTGGACGTAGTAGAGCAGGGACGAGTAGGAGACGGAATAGTCGTGCTCGTCCATCAGCTCCGCCCAGATGGCTCTGCCGCGAACCCCTCGGGCGAGCATGTCGTCGACCAGGCGGATGACAGGGACCATGACCGGGTCCTTGCGGAACCTCACATCACGATCAGCGGGCCGTCCGGTGTCCAGCGCGAGCCGGACTGCCCGCTGTGGGACCTCGTAACGCTCAGCCAGCGCACGGACGGTCATGGTCCCGTCGCGGGCGTCATCGGAGATGAGGTAGGCGAGCTCACCACGTCCCGGGAACAGTTCCTTGTCTGGGTAGCGGGGATTGGGCTTGACGCGTCGCCGGGGCGAGCTCGCGTCCGCGAGCGCCCGCTCCAGCACCTGCGGAGACCGCCCGGCGGTGTCGGCGAGCCGATCCAGAAGAGGCTTGCCGAACCAGAGTGGCGGCCCGCAGAGATATCCGTGCAGATAGCTGGGCTTGAGGTGGTTGGCACGAGCGAGACGCCGGATGAAGGAGTCGGTTTCCTCACCGAGCCGCGGGGCAACCTGGACAGGCAGCCGGGCCAGCCGTCCCGATCGAGCCCCGGTCATCGGGCAACTGCCTTCTTCAGCGGCTTCGCCATGGTCTCCGCCGCATGGTCCAGGGGGATCGCGTCGATCCCTTCCTTGGTCACGCGTTCGGTGCCGCTGAGGATCGCGTCGATTGCGGCCCCTCGGATGGCGTGGGACAGCGCTCCGATCATCCCATCGGCCCGGTTGTAGAGGTAACGGTCCAGCTTGACCAGGCTGCCCGGCGGGTGATCGTGCAGCAGCAGGGTCGCCTCCATGGTCGCGACCAAGCCCTTCCACTCCTCGCTGTAGGGGAACGGGCGGGTGGGGACGAGAGTGAAACGGCCAGAGATCTGAGCGCCCCGAGTGCCGGCCAGCAGCTCGCTCGTTTCGAGATTGATACCGGCGTAAACAAAGGTCGCGGGGATCCGCTCGGAGAAGTACTTCAGCGTGTCGGAGACCTCGGCGCCTGCCCGGGTAACCTGCGAGACGTTGTGGATCTCGTCGACGAGCACCAGGCCGGCGCGGGTGTCTGTGCAGACGCCGACCACCGCCTTGATGATGTCCGTCATGTTCGACCTACCCCGGACTGGCAGTCCCAGGAACCGCGCGAACTCGGCAGCGACCATGCGGGCCGTCGCCGCGGGCGGAACGGTGATGTAGAGAACTGGGATGCGATCGGTGGAGTTCGGGTGGCGGGCACGGTCGAGGAGCTCGTGTGCGAGCCCGAGCTGGGTGATAGCGCTGGTCTTGCCCGTCCCGGGCAGTCCGGAGACCATCAAGCCGCGGCGAGCACTGATCGCGTGCCGGTTGAGCAGGACCAGGCGGCGGCCGCAGACCACCGTCTTTTCGACGAACGATGTGGCGACCACGAGCATCCGGGCGTAATGGTCGAGCCGGTCCTCGTCGTAGACCCGGGTTCCGCAGCTCAGTGGGTGTCCGATGAGTCGAATTGGGCATCAGCGCAGGTCAGCGAGTTTCGGCTAGTGACGGGAGCCGGTATCGCCTAGTGGCACGATTCATGGGACGAGTGGTCTGTCGGCTGGTCTAACGGGTGTAGCGTCTAGTGGCGTGTATGTGAAGAC
>NZ_JBHVCT010000143.1:0-9064 GCF_042803195.1 Streptomyces sp. NPDC057428 | reverse complement strand
AGCCTCAAGAACTCCCATCATCGCAGGTCACAAGGCACTTCCTCGTTTCAGGAACGAGTGTCCACAGACACCAAGCCGGTGGATCCGGGCTCAGGACACGTTCGACGGTGTGCGCCTCGATCAAGGGCATCAGCTGGGCGAAGACTGCGGGCCGGACCTCTTCTCCGATGTGCTCGGGAAGTTCGATCACCGGTGCCGGGCCGTGCCGGTAGAGAATATTGGGGACGAGCACGTAATACCCGTGCCCGGCCAGTTCGCGGGCCATCTCCCTCAGCACGGGCCGGATGCCGAAGCCGTCCGGGTACATCAGTACGCCCTGGTGCCGCTCGCCGTTGTCGGGGAAGGCGGCGAAAGCGTCGGCCTGGCCGTCCGCGGTGGGGATGTGCAGCATCTTGGTGGGCACGAGTTCTCCTGTCGTGGTTGATGTGTCGAGCTGTGATCAACACGACAGGAGGCGGAGCCCGCGCGGCAGCGCGGGACCCTCGGTCAAACAGCGGGCCGGGACCGGCCCGTACGGCGCTCAGAGGAGCGCCGGGTCACCAATCCGTGTGTGGCGTAATGCCGTCCCGGTAGTCATCGCTGCACAAGGTAGCCCGCCTGACAGGATCGATGCCAGCCCTCCTCGGATTCTGAACCCTCTCGACGCGCTGCCTGACAGCGGTACCGATCTTGTGTCTGCTCGACCCTCACCACACTTCGAAGGCTCTGTTTCGGACTTCGAGCTGGGCCGTAAGGGCGGCCATCTGTGCCGGGAGTCGGGCGTGGGGTTCATTCAGGTTCAGGGTCTGGGCGGTGATCGTGACGGGGGAACTGCGGACCACGTGGTCGATTTCGGCCGTATCCGAAGCCGTGGCCGCGTGGACGAGGCGCGTGAGGGCCGCCAGCGGCCCGGATCGCGGTCGGATCCCGCGCCAACGGCGAACATGCCCGCCGGGCACACAACTTCTTCGGGCGTCAGCCCTGCGCGGCAGGAAGCACGATCAGTTCGTTGACGTCGACGTTCGTCGGCTGGGCGATGGCGAAAGCGACAGCGTCGGCGATGGCCGAGGTGGGAATCGCCAGTTGCTCGGCCGCCGCGCGGGCGGCGCCCTGGGCTTCCGGCGAGCCACCGCGGTCCGTCAGCTCGCTCCGGGTGAATCCGGGTCTGACGACGGTGACCCGGATGTCCCGGCTCTCCTGTCGCAGCCTACCGGCGTACCCGCCGCGCCTTCGACCTCATCGTGTCGGGCCGAACCGGGGAAGGCTGCGTGAGCCTGGGTTCCTCACACCCAGGCTCACGCACCCTTCTTCGGGGCCGGACTTCCACGGAAGCTGGTGGTGCCGGTGCGGAGCCCCGGCCGGAGCCCGGCGCTGCGTGGTGCGACGGCCGGTCGTTCCGACAGCGGGCCGGCCGCGCGCGTTGCGAGCGGGGCCGATCCGTACGGGGCCGTGCGCGTCCGTCGCCGGCTGCCGGTACCCCGGCACGCGGGGTCCCTTAGGACTGCGGAACGTCCAGGTGCGTTCTTCACCGGGCAAATACCGACTGGCCGGAGCCGACGCATGCCATTGACATCCCGACCCTGTTGATTTAATTTACATGGCAACTATGTCTTGGTCGGCCATCTCCGGAGGGTGTCTCACACCATCCGTCATGCCTGGCAGGCAGGCAGGCAGGCGTGCGTGCGTGCGGCAGGCGTGGCGGCCTGGTCCGCGAGCCCCCACTGAGGCACGAGGGCGCAGCGCCGTGCGGGCTTGACCAATGGCGGTACGCCGGTCGACCGGACACCGCTGATCCATGCTCTCGTCCCTGGAGAATGCTTGATGTCACGTGACCATGAAAGACCCTCCTCGGACTACCTGTTGGGGCATTCGCCCACGGAAACAGACCGACTCGTGCTGCAGGCCCGTCTGTACGATCCGATCACGGAGCATGTGCTGCGCCTTGCAGGGCTCGGTCGTGGGATGCGGGTCCTCGACGTCGGCTGCGGCGCCGGGGACGTGTCCTTCCTGGCGGCCGAGATCGTAGGTCCCACGGGTGCGGTGCTGGGAATCGACGCGGCTGCGGACGTGCTGGAGGTGGCGCGTTCCCGGGCCGCGGTGCGCGGGGGGAGTGGGCCGAGCACGCAAGGGTGTCTCCGATTCGAGCAGATGACCCTGCCGGACGTCGCCCTCGAAGAGCCGGTGGACGCCGTGATCGGCCGCTTGGTCCTCGGGCATCTGCCCGACCCGGTCGCAGTGCTGCGCCACCTGTCCGGGCTGGTGCGTCCCGGCGGGCTCATCCTGTTCCAGGATTTCGACAACTTCTCGTTGCGCGTCGAACCGCCGACACCCCTGGTGCGCACAGTGCTGAAGAGCGTCGCGGACGCGCTCACCGTGAAGGGAAGAAGCCTGGGCGCCGGAGCACGCCTCTACTCGCTCTTCCACCAGGCCGGTCTTGCTCCGGCACGACTCTCAGCGACGACACCGATGGGCGGAGCGGAGGACGCCACCGTGCTGCCGCTCGTCGTGCAGACTTACCGGGCGCTGTCCCAGGCGGCCCTCCCAGGCATCTCCCGGGGAGACGACCGTGCGCGGACGATCGGCGACGTGGAGACTCTGCTGCACCGTATGCACCAGGAAATCACCACGGAGCACGCGACGGTGATCATGCCGACATCCGTCACGGCCTGGAGCAGGACACCTGGGGCCGGGGACGGCACTTCGTGAGGTCGCTCGTGCGTCGTCTGCCGACGACGTCGACTCGGGTACACGAAGTGAGAACGCAGCGAAGATGATGTGAACCCTGACGGGTGTTTGTCACGTGTCTTGATCGGAGGAGCCCTGCTCTTCGCTCACGGCGACAGGCGAGGCGTCAGGCGGCTGTCGTCGTTCAGTCACGCACTGAGTGTGTGCGGCCCGCTCCTCCGTACCCGGCACTGAGAGCGTCCTTCAAGGCTCCCGGCCGGTCTGGCCCGTGGGGGGACGGGCCGGCCGGGGTTGCGGAGTCCGGTACCTGTCCTGGGGCAGGTACCGGACTCCGCCTTCGACACCCCGCCGAGGGGCGGCGCGTCGTTGGGTGCCGCGCATGCCCGCAGCCGACGCTCAGCAGGCCCGTCGGCCCTGGAGCGACGGTTGCCGACCACGCCGGAGGATCGCGTCAGGCTGTCCTGATCGCCGGGTCGGAGACGCCAGGGGCCCCGGTCTCCACATGACCGGTGAAGCGGCGCAGGAAGGTGATGTCCGCGTCGGAGACGACCCTGACGTCGTACCATCGGGCCGTCGGGCGCAGGTCGACCGTGTGGGAGACGGTCGCGCCGGGGCTGACCTTGAATGTCTGCGCCGCGCCGCCGTAGGCGTTGGTCACTGTCAGATTGACCGCCGCCGAGGCCGAGTTGATCATGCGGAGCGTCAGGTTACCGCTGCCCGGAACGTGGCGCGCGGTGACCTCGGGCCCCGTCCTCTTCGCCGGGCCCTTCCAGGTACGCAGGAAGCCGTTGGGGCCCCAGACCGTGAGATCTATCTGGTTGCCGGTGGAGCCGCTGGTGCTCCAGGTGTCCGAGAGGGTCTTGCCCGCTTCGACGGTGTAGGGCCACGGGCCGTCCGTACGGTTGCCCGAGGTGCTGTGGAAGTGGGCACCCAGGCTGGGACCGCCGGCGAAGGTCAGGGTGAACTTGCCGGTGGAGACGGTGGCACGGCCGTCCACGTACGGGCTGTAGCCGAGGGCGCGGGTCGGCTTGGAGCCCGCCTCCTGCTTCGGCAGGGTGCCCGTGCCCGGCGGGGTCGGATGGTAGGACGGGTGGCGGTTCTTGTCCGGCGGCACGTAGCCGGCCGTGGAGGGCAGCGTGGCGGGGGCCGTGTCCGGGCGGGCGAAGTCGAAGGCCGATGTCAGGTCCCCGCAGACGGCCCGGCGCCACGGCGAGATGTTCGGCTCCTGCACGCCGAAGCGCTTCTCCATGAAGCGGATCACCGAGGTGTGGTCGAACGTCTCGGAGCAGACGTAGCCGCCCTTGCTGTACGGCGAGACCACGATCATCGGCACGCGCGGGCCGAGCCCGTACGGGCCCGCCTCGTATCCTCCGCCGCCCGGGTACAGGTCTCTCGACACCTCCGCCGTGGACAGGCCCCAGGCGGAGGAGGCCGGGGGGTAGGGCGGGACGACGTGGTCGAAGAAGCCGTCGTTCTCGTCGTAGGTGATGAACAGGGCGGTCTTCGCCCATACCGCCGGATTCGCCGTCAGCGCGTCCAGGACCTGCGAGATGTACCAGGCGCCGAAATTCGTGGGCCAGTTCGCGTGTTCGCTGAACGCTTCGGGGGCGGCGATCCAGGAGACCTTCGGGAGCGTGCCGTTGACGACGTCCGCCCGCAGCAGGTCGAAGTACGTGCCGCCCGCCTTGACGTCGGTGCCGGTGCGGGCCTTCTCGTACAGGGCGCTGCCGGGCTGGGCGTTGCGGTAGTTGTCGAAGTACAGGAGGGAGTTGTCGCCGTAGTTGCCTCGGAAGGCGTCGTCGATCCATCCCCAGGACCCGGCGGCGTTCAGGCCGTCGCCGACGTCCTGGTAGACCTTCCAGGAGACCCCGGCCGATTCCAGTCGCTCGGGGTAGGTCCTCCAGCTGTAGCCTGCCTCCTGGTTGCCCAGGACGGGGCCGCCGCCCTTGCCGTCATTGCCGGTGTGACCCGACCAGAGGTAGTACCGGTTGGGGTCGGTGGCTCCGATGCGGGAGCAGTGGTAGGCGTCGCACACGGTGAAGGCGTCGGCGAGGGCGTAGTGAAACGGTATGTCGTTCCGCGTCATGTACGACATGGTCGTAGCCGTCTTGGCCGGAACCCACTTGTCGTACTTGCCGTTGTTGTACGCCTGGTGGCCACCGGCCCAGTCGTGGTTCAGCCCTTCCAGGAACTGCATGCCGAGGTCGGCCACCTTCGGGTTGAAGGGGAGGACGTCCTTCGTTCCATCGGACTGGTGGAAGACCGATCGGCCGTTGTCCTGGAGCACTGGCCGGGGGTCCTCGAAGCCGCGTACGCCCTTCATGGCGCCGAAGTAGTGGTCGAAGGAACGGTTCTCCTGCATCAGGACGACGACGTGCTCGATGTCCTGGATCGTCCCTGTGCTTCCCTGCGCCGGAATGGTGGCGGCTTTCGCGATGCTCTCGTTCAGCATCGCGAAAGCCGCGGTGCCTCCGGCGATCTGCAGGAACCTGCGGCGGTCGAGCTCTGTCATGGGTGACGACCTCTGGTGTGATGGGGGGTGTCAGGGGCGCCCCAAGGACAGCGGTCCCGGGGTACCGGACGGGGGGCGGGTTCGTGACACCCCGCCGTACACCTGGAGAACGTAGCCTTCCCCGGCGACACGTACTCTGCCCGCGCGGCGCGCCTGCGGCTCGTGGGGAGGGTACGTGCAAGACGTCCCCGGGCAACAGGTGCCGGTGCCACGCACTTTGTACGGGGGCCGGATCCCGCCACGCGCGCTACCCGCGAGAACCCTGGTCCGCATCGGCCCGAGCCCCGAGGACCGGCTGCAACCCCTGCTCCAGCGGCGCGGCCCATCTTCAGGCTGCCGTCGCGGGGGACTCCTGAGATCAGTTGTCGACTGACCGGTTGCGCGCGCTCACTGCTTCAACCCCTGCCTCCACCAATCCCGTGACGGCCGAGGCCTTGTCCGATACCCCGGTCTGCTGTGCCACTCCATGGGCGGCTGTGCCGGTCCGCTCTCCGACGGTGCTCGCGGTCAGAGCGGTGTCGGTCAGCGCCGGAGCCAGACTGTCGGCTTGGGCAGAAGGGGCGGCCACCAGCAGGAAGGATCCGGCTGCGGCCACGGTGAGAGCTCGGCATACGTTCATGATCGGTACAACGCGCCCCCTTCCTGTAAGACACGCACCCGGCCGATGTCCGTCACCACTCCGCCCCGTGCCCGCCTGCCGAGTCGAAGGTGCGAGCGGCACAGGCTTCCCACGGCCGGCCGGACAGCCGGCCGTGCGGGATGCGCCGGTGTCAGTCGTCGCTGCGGACGATATTGCGCTCCGGCCCGGTGTCTGCCGGGCACTCCGGTTCCCGATCGGGGTCGAGAATCGCCGGACGGCACGTGCGTACCCGCGCATCAGGGGGCACCCGGTTACTTCTCGGCTGTAGGTCTATCCGCATATCCATGGCCCTCTCCTGTGAGTTCCGGTTCCTTTTCGTTGCCATATGGACGGGTGCCCCTGGGGAATTGAGTCATGCCCGGGGCGGATCCCGGCAACGGCAGTCGAATCGATCGGTGTATCAAACTCGTTGACGAAGCCCGTGCGCGGGTGCGCGCTGCAGGTGGCCGTCGCGGGACGATTACGGAATATGGCTTTGCCGCTCCCCGCCTGGCCGCTCCCGGTCGCTGCCGGCGCCCTCCCGGTGTGGTGTCACGGCAGGATCTCGATATGTCCGTCGGTGCCGTCCACGCGGATGCGCTGGCCGTCGCGGATCAGCCGGGTGGCCTGCGCCACGCCCACGACGGCCGGCAAGCCGTACTCCCGGGCGATCACCGCGCCATGCGTCATCAGCCCGCCCACCTCTGTGACCAGGCCCGCGATGCCGACGAACACCGGTGACCAGCTCGGATCCGTGAAGGTCGTGACCAGAATGTCGCCCGCTTCGAGATCGGCCTCCGCCATGTCGAGGACTACGCGAGCCCTTCCTTCGACGATCCCGACCGAAACCGGTAGGCCGATCAGGGCTCCGGCCGGCACACCGTCGCGCCGGTACGCTCCGGTGACCGCCTCGCCGTCCGATGTGAGTACCCGCGGCGGGGTGAGTGCCTGGTACGAACGGAACGCGTTCTTGCGCTGCTGAATGAGCTGGTCATCCACCTTGTTCGACCGTGAGACCTCGTGGAACTCCTGGAAGGTGAGGTAGAAGACGTCCTCCTTCTCCCGGAGCACATCGGCTCGGGTGAGTCGCTCGGCTTCCTCCATCAGGGCCTGCTTGTAGACGAAGTAGCGGCTGATGATGTTGTACTTGGGGTATTCCCGGTACCCGATGAAGGTCCGGACGCGGTCGATCATCCGCTTGGTCTCATCGGCCAGGCGCGCCCCGTCCGGCAGGGCACGCAAGCGTGACAACACGTCATGTTCCTTCTTGAGGGCGTCCTCCCGCCCTTGCTCGAAGCGCCGGCCGGCGGCTCCCGGCCCGAAGTTCCGGACGTTGTCGAGGATCGCGGGCACGAGCGTGGTGGGGCGCTCCCGCCAACGTGGTCTTGTGATGTCGATCTCGCCGACGCAGCGCATACCGTACCGGTCGAAGTATGACTCGATGGCCTCGCGTGCCTCCCTGCCACCCGCGAGCCTGCCCAGCTCGTCCAGGAAGCCCGAGTCACCGGCGCCCCGCAGCCAGGCAACCACCTCCGGATGCCGGCGGATCACGTCCGCGACGTCGAGAAGCGCCAAACCCATCTCCGAGGTGACGTTGCCAGGCGCGGACAGCGTCAGCGTGTCAGCGGCGTTCTTCTCGCCCAGCCGGTCCCGCAGCGTCTCGTTGAGCCACCAGGTGGCCTCCATCCCTGCCATGATCGCTTGGAGGTTCAGCGGATCGCTGAGCACCTGCTTGTGCTCCACGAACGCCTCGAGCAGGAAGTCGAACAGCGCCGGTCCGGTCTTCGTCCGGATGCTGCGACTCAGGGCGGCGGTCGACGCCCGGCTGCGTTCGATCAGCCCGGTGACGATGTCCGGATCGGTCTCGATGGACGGAGCGCCCGCCGGGCGCCCGCCGGGGCTGCCCGCATCCGGGAGCGAAGGGACGAAGCCGTCGCGGTCGAGAACCGTCTCCAGAGCGTCCCTGATCAGTGGATCGCCCTTCCCCATGACCTCCAGAAGGCCCGCGCGGCCAGTGGATGAGGCCAGACGCGCGGTGACGTCGACGAAGAGCCTCCCGCCGGCCTCGTGCATCGGCACCATGGCCGTCAGCGCCCACATGGACAACCCCAGGGGCTTCATCGGGTCGGTCATCATCTGCTGATGACCGACGGAAACGTAGGCGTGGTTGTCCTGGTCGCCGGCCCGGGGAATGGGGAAGAGCGTTGTGATCGGGCGGCTCTGAACGATCTGGAAGTGGCCGTCGGACAGGCACCATTCGATGTCCTGCGGGCGGTCGAAGTGCGCTTCGATCCGTCGGCCGAGCTGCACGAGCCGTACGACCTGCGCATCCGTCAGCGCCGGCTCGTCCTGCCGCCCCGGGGCGATCGGCACGGTCTGCGTACCGCCGAGGGGCAGGGCGACCACAGAACGCTGTTTGGCGGCGATCGCCTTGTCGACGATCTCGCCCTCCCGCACCTTGAAGACGTCCGGGTTCACCAGGCCGGAGACCAACGCCTCGCCGAGACCGAAGCCGGCGTCGACGGTGGCCACCTTCCGGTTGCCCGTCACGGGGTCGGCCGTGAACATGACGCCGGCCGCCTGCGGGAAGACCATCCGCTGCACGACCACGGCCATATGGACCGCACGGTGGTCGATGCCGTTCCGTCGACGGTAGACCACGGCCCGCTCCGTGAAGAGCGAGGCCCAGCATCGGCTGACGTGTCGGAGGACCGCCGAGGGCCCCACGACGTTGAGGTAGGTGTCCTGCTGGCCCGCGAACGAGGCCGTCGGCAGGTCCTCGGCCGTCGCGCTGGACCGCACGGCGTAGGCGGCCTGATCACCGAGCGGAGCGAGCGCAGAGGTGATCGCGGCCGCGAGATCGCCCGGGATGGCGATCTCTTCGATCGCCCGACGCATACGCGCGCTGTGTGTGCGGATCGCCTCCCCGTCGTCCGGGTCCAAGCGCGACAACTCATCGAGCCGATCGTCGATCGCAGGCACTTCCGCCATGATCCGACGGAAGGCGCGGGTAGTCACGCAGAAGCCCGGGGGTACGCGGATTCCTTCGATTGCCGACAGCTCGCCCAGGTGAGCCCCCTTGCCGCCGACTGCGTCGATCTGCGTCGTGTCGGCCTTCCGCAGATCCAGTACGTACTGTCCGGTCATTCCGACACCTCCGAGGCAGCCGTCGTACTCAGCCCGAATCCACCGGCTTGATGCCTGTGGATAGCTTCTCCGGAAACGAGGAAGTGCCCTGTGGCCTGCGATGATGGGAGTTCTTCACGCTT
>NZ_JBHVCT010000142.1:0-9337 GCF_042803195.1 Streptomyces sp. NPDC057428 | reverse complement strand
TGGAAGCCTCAAGAACTCCCATCATCGCAGGTCACAAGGCACTTCCTCGTTTCAGGAACGAGTGTCCACAGACACCAAGCCGGTGGATCCGGGCTGAATGCCCCACGTACCCCCGTGCGACGACCGGAATTCAGGTATCTCACCGGACCACAGAGGTCCACCGGATTCGCAGCGGACACTCCTCCTCGACGTGACCCCAGCAGACGGAGGTAGCATGCTGACCTTCACGCGCGACGACCTCGCGCACCCTCCGTCAAAAGCCAGGCTTTGCCATTCGGCGCCTTCCGGCGGCGCCGCATCGCTTGCAGTTCGTCGTCCCCGATCCAGCCGCGGGAGACCCCGCCTGCCTTCGTGGGGTGCGGCGCCGGCCGACGCGCGGCCCACGGTGATGCCACTCGGACACCACCGCCCGGTGCAGAAATCAGACTAACGCAATAATTTGCCCAGTCAAGCATAAGACGCCCCGGCCTCTCGACAGCCATCACCATCCCGGGATCCACAACCGGACTCGATGACCCGGGGGCCGTCCCGGAACGAGAGACCGAGGACCGCCAGCCCCGCACAGGCACACCCGATCCCCCGTCCTTCGGGGCGTTGTACGATCATCGGCGACACGTATGCCGACTCCGGTCTTCGCTGCCGGGTGTGCGCAGACACGTATGGGCCGTTGCCCGGCTGTACATGAGGCCAAGGGTGTCCTGATACGGCAGCGGCTCAGTCCTCCTCCACCCATCGTTCCGACGCACGCCCAGGAGCTGTGATGCGCTCGAAAACACTCGCCCGGAGCTTCATCGAGATCGCGGCCGAGCACGGTGGGCGCGAGGCATTGGCGGACGGGACCGTCCGTCTCAACCACGGCGAGGTGCTACGACGGGCCACCACCGTCGCAGTCCGGTTGAGACACTTGGGGGTCGGACCCGGCGACCGGGTCGCGATCCTTCTGCCGAACTGCTGGCAGTACGCCGTCACTTACATCGGAGTACAGCTGAGCGGCGCCATCGCCGTACTGGTGAACACCCGGCTCGCCGGACCGGAGCTCACTCACGTCTTCAATGACAGCGCTGCCACGGTGATCGTCACGGATGGCGCAGAAGGGAGGCTGGGCGCCCGCGTCCCGGACGCATTCGCCGCGCACATCGCCCCGGTGGAAGCGCTGCTCGCCGTACCGGACCCCGAAGCTCCGGACGTGGACCCCCGGGCGCTGCCCGGCTGCGAGCGGGACGCGTCCGATGTGGCGCACCTGCTTTACACCTCCGGTACCACCGGCCGGTCCAAGGGTGCGATGCACACGCACGCGAACCTGCTGTTCAACGCGCGCACCGTGCGCGAGCGTCTGGGGGCAGGGCCGGAGGAACGGACGCTCATCGCGGCGCCGATGTTCCACGCGACCGGCGTGGTCTCGCAGTTCGTCGGATTCTTCACAGCCGGCGGCTGTTGCGTGTTCACCCCGGAGTTCAAGGCGGAGACCGTGGTGGAGTTGATGGTGCGTGAGCGCATCACCTTCTTCGCCGGCGTCGCAGCCATGCTGCGTCTGATTCTGCTCAGGACCGAGCACCTCTCCCCCGATCTGTCCGGCCTGCGCCTCTTCGTCATGGGCGGCTCCCCCGTCCCGGAGGACTTCCCCGGTGAGGTCAGGACACGTCTGCCCGGTCTGACCCTCGGCAACGTCTGGGGCCTGACGGAGGGCACCTCGATCGTCACCTACACCGAGGGCGACGAGTACTCCACCCACGCCGCAACCGTCGGCCGCCCGGTGGCGGGACTCGAGGTCGCGATCTCGATCGGCGGTGGATTTCCGCGGGATCTGCGCGATACCGTGGGCGAGTTGTGCGTGCGCGGCCCGGTGGTGACCGCAGGCTACTGGAACAACCCCGATGCCACGGCGACCACCTTCGTGGACGGATGGCTGCGCACGGGCGATGTCGGCACGGTCGACGGCGACGGGTTCGTGCGCGTACTCGACCGTCTCAAGGACATGATCATCAGGGGCGGCGAGAACGTCTACAGCCTCGAGGTCGAGAACGTACTCAGCACGCACCCCGACGTCGCGGACGTCGCCGTCGTGGGCGTGAGCGACCCGATCCTCGACGAACGGGTACGCGCGGTCGTCGTGCCCCGTGCCGGGCACTACCCCGGTACGGAGTCGTTGCGAGAGCATGCCGCCGTCTCCCTCGCCGATTACAAAGTCCCCTCGGAATTCGTCTTCGTGGAGGAATTGCCACGCAATGCGTCCGGCAAGGTACTCAAACGCCGGCTCGGGGACCTTGCCGCCCCTGCGCCGGCTGACAGCGCCGGCCCGGCGATCGCGACCGCCGAGGAGACAGATGACCACCTCCCCCACTGAACCGCGCCCCGCCGAGGCAGGGCGTTTCGCGGTCGTCGACGTCGTGATCGTGGGTGCCGGATTCAGTGGGCTCGGCATCGCCGCCATGCTCGACAATGCGGGCTTCGACTCGTTCGTGATCCTTGAGGCCGCCGATGACCTGGGCGGGGCATGGCGCGACAACACCTATCCCGGGTGCGGTTGTGACATCCCGTCCCCTCTGTACTCGTACTCGTTCGACCAGAAGTCCGACTGGAGCAGACTCTTCGCCCGACAGCCGGAGATCCTGGGCTATCTGCGTGACGTCGCTCACCGTCGTCGTCTCGACGGGCGCGCGCGCTACGGCAGAAGGGTCGACAGTGCCCACTGGATCGAGGCGGACGCCCGATGGGAAGTCGTCACGTCCCAAGGCGAGACCTACCACACACGTTTCCTCGTGTCGGCAGTAGGGCCGCTGCACCATCCCGCCTACCCGGATCTTCCCGGCATCGAGTCGTTCGACGGGGCGGCCTTCCACTCGGCTGCCTGGCGCCACGATGTGGATCTGACCGGCAAGCGGGTCGTGGTCATCGGCTCCGGGGCCAGTGCCGTCCAGTTCGTCCCGGCGATCGTCGACAAGGTCGCGGCGCTCACCGTCTATCAGCGCACACCGCCTTGGGTCGTCCCCAAGGCCGACCGCCCCTTCGGCCGACGCCACCGGTGGTTCGCCCGATGGTTCCCGCCCTACCGGTGGTGGGTGCGCGAGCGCCTGTTCCGGATCCACGAGGAACGGGCCGCCGGATTCGTCAGCGACCGCCAGGCCATGGCGAAGACCGAGGCCTTGGCGCGCAGGCTGATCGAGAGGCAGGTTCCCGACGCCGACCTGCGTGCCGCAGTCACTCCGGACTACGCCATCGGCTGCAAGCGGCTCCTCGTGTCCAGCGACTGGTACCCCGCTCTGGCCAGGCCTCACGTTCAGGTGCGGCCCGTCGGGGTGAGCAAGGTGCGTCCCGGCGCTGTGGTCGGTGACGACGGTGTCGAGGTCGCGGCCGACGTCCTTGTCTACGGCACGGGATTCGACACCCAGAACACGGTTCGCATCAATATCACCGGCAGGGACGGCGTGACTCTCGCCGAAGCATGGGGAGGCGGCAACCAGGCCTATCTCGGGACCACTGTCGCCGGCTTCCCCAACATGTTCCTGATGGTGGGGCCGAACACCGGACTCGGGCACAACTCACAGATCTTCATGATCGAAGCCCAGGCCCGCTACGTCGTCGCCCTCCTACGCCGGATGCGCCGCAGCCGCGCGGACTCGCTCGAGGTACGTCCGGAGGTCCAGCGTGCCTTCAACGACTGGATGGACGGGCGCATGGCCGGCACCGTCTGGCAGTCCGGTGGCTGCCGCAGTTGGTACCAGGATCCGCGATCGGGCCGTAACACCGTCCTGTGGCCCGGCACCGCGATGGCCTTCAGCCGCCGGACCCGCAGTATCAGGATGACGGACTACCTGTTCCAGCGACTCGGGGGCAACGCTTCACGGGGCATGCGGCGTAGGTGACCGCGGTTCGCTGTGACCGCAGTGTCACGTACGCGTCGCGGTGGAGGCGGCCGGGCCGCGCCACCGTGGCGGTTGGACATGTCCCCGGTGCGGTGGAGCGCCGTGCGTGCCGGGCTCCAGCCGCGACCGCCGTCGCAGGAGGTCTCGACCTTCAGTCCCACACCACGCGGAGCCGGCATTCCGTCCTGCATGCGTACGCCCGGCCCGACGGTGTGCGTACCGGCCGGACCCACCGCGTTCTGCGCGTCGACCGGGGTGTCGGGCCCAGGCGCCGGACACCGTGACATTCCTAACGCTGCGTACCCAAATATCCCGATTCCGTCGTATGTTGACATGTGAAGCAAAAGTGTTGTTGCAGGAGAACTGAGGAATGGGGCGTTCATGCGCACTTTCACCCGCAGGGGCATCCTCGGCCTGAGCGCGGGCGCGGCAGCCGCCGTAGGCCTCGCGGCATGCCGCTCCCACGCGTCGCCGAAAGTCGCCCACGCGGTCGACGGCCCGAGCGGCACCCCGGCCGCGCCACGCACCGCCGAACCCACAGCCCGGCTCATCGGAGACGGTTCGACGTCGTACACCGGGAAACAGCCGCACCAGCCGAGTGCGCCCGTACCGCTGGAGCTGGGCCAGGCCCCTCCTCAGTTCGTCGTCTTCTCCTGGGACGGTGCGGGCGAGGTCGGCAACGGCCTCTTCCCCCGCTTCCTCGACCTGGCCCAGCAGCACGGGGCGTACATGACCTTCTTCCTCTCGGGCCTGTATCTGCTCCCCGAGTCGAAGAAGCGGCTGTACGACCCTCCGAACAATCCGCGCGGGGCCTCGGACATCGGCTATCTCACCGACGAGCACGTCCGTGCCACACTCGCGAACGTTCGACGGGCCTGGTCGGAGGGTCATGAGATCGGCACACACTTCAACGGCCACTTCTGTGGCGGCCGTGGCAGCGTCGGCAACTGGACCCCCCAGCAGTGGCGGACCGAGATAGACCAGGCCAAGGCCTTCGTGAAGGAGTGGCGGACCAATACGGGCTGGACCGAGGAGTCACCCCTGCCCTTCGACTACGACAAGGAGCTGGTCGGCGGCCGGACACCGTGTCTGCTCGGCCAGGACAGCCTGCTACCCACTGCGCGGGAGCTCGGCTGGCGCTACGACGCCTCCTCGCCAGGAGGCCGTCAGGTCTGGCCGGCGAAGAAGGAGGGGGTCTGGGATCTGCCGTTGCAGCAGATACCTTTTCCCGGACACTCCTTCGAGGTCCTGTCGATGGACTACAACATGCTGGCCAACCAGTCCGTCAACTCGACACAGGCTCCGGCCTACAACTATCCGGCCTGGCGGGATCAGGCCACCCAGGCCTACATCTCAGGCTTCCAACGGGCATACGAGTCGAATCGGGCGCCGTTCTTCATAGGCAACCACTTCGAGGAGTGGAACGGCGGCATCTACATGGATGCCGTCGAAAAGGCACTCGAGCACATCGCCGAAGAGAGGGAGAGTGGCGGCGACGTGCGCCTCGTCTCCTTCCGCCAGTTCACCGACTGGCTCGATGTGCAGCGGCCCGAGGTGCTGGCCCAGCTGCGTGGGCTGGATGTCGGCCAGCAGCCGGCCGGAGGGTGGGCCGGCTTCCTGGGAAGCGAGCCGAGCACGGCCGGTACGCCGGAGGCCACCGAGGGCTCTGACCGGCGGGGGCCGGGAGCGGCCGCTTGAGGGACGGCGCACGCCGAAAAAACACCGAAGCCCGCTGCCGAGCGCTGGCCGGCTGTCGGTAAATGCCCCTGTCCGGCCCTGTGATCCAGGGCGTCTGGGGCAGGTCCCCCAGACGCCCGGTATCCCGGCCGAACGGATCGGCCGGGATACCGAGCTCTGCTGTCGCGGGCCGGTTGGTCAGCCCAGATCGGTGATGAACTGGGTGACGATGTCCGCGAACTCCTCCGGCGCTTCCAGCTGAGGGGTGTGCCCGACGCCCGGCAGGATCTGCAGGGCGCCGCGCCAGAGCGTCGGCATCCCGATTCCCCGCAGGTAGTCCGAGCTGATCAACTGGTCGCCCTCCCCGTGCAGCACAGCGAGGGGCTGCGTCATGTGAGCCACGACAACCCTCTCGTCGGCGAAAGCTCCCGCCTGGAGGCTGGCCAGCAGGCCGGCACGAGCTGCACCGTCGGTGGCGATCACGTCCGCCACGAGTTCGTCGGTCGGCAGGGTCGATCCGGGGGCAAGGAAACTCTCGGCGAAGGACAGGGCCGCCTCGGCGTCCACGTCGGGGGAGAATCCCACGCCCATGGCGGGGTTCGGCAGAAACGCCCTGGCGACATCGGCCGGGCCGCCGACGGGCGGCGTGCCGAAGAGGACGAACCCAGCCACCTCAGGCAACTGGGACGCCGCTTCGAGCGCGATGTGTCCGCCCAGACTCCAGCCGACGATCACCGCGTCCTCGGCTCGCAGTTCCTTGACGAAGCCTGCGAGAACAGAGGCGTAGGACCGAAGTGAGTAGCTGGCTGCGCGCTCGGCGGGTGCTGAACCGCCGTGGCCGGGCAGATCCGGCGCAAGGCAGCGGTACCGCTCTCCGAAGGAACCGTTGAGCAGTGGCCGCCAGACCCGGCTGGAGGAGGAGTTCCCGTGCACCAGGACAACTGTCCGCCCCTTGCCCTGCGAGGCTGTGTAGTTGATGCGCTGCCCGGCGATGCCGACCCGTTGTTCCTTCAGAAGGCTTCCCCTCTCCTGGGCAGCGCGCCACTCCACGTTCGCGTCCGAGGACTGCCCTGTCACTGAGAAGCGGCCAGGGTGATGGCAGCGGCAACGGCGAGGGCGAAGAAGATGATCGGAGCCATGGCTGCGTTACGGGCGGCGCTGTCCCGGTAGTCGCCCCACTTGACGTGGAAGCAGACGGCCCCGATGAACACGACTGCCAGGCCGGCAGCGGCCGCGATACCCAGCGGCTGCCACCAGATCCCCACGACGAGCCCGACACCGGCAGCGACCTCGGCAAGACCTATCAGCCGGACCATGGTCGCGCTGAGACCCTTCTGGATCAGGCCGTCCGGGACGTCACCCTTGAGCTGCGCCTTAGGGGCGCCGGCAGCGAGAGATGCAAGGGCCAGCAGGATGCTGATGACAACGGCTGCTATGTACATGATGGTTCCTTTTCTGGAGTTGAATGGGAGAAATGTGCTGCTGGGGTGGCTGTGTGAGCTCACCCGGGCATGCCCGGGTGAGCAGCCGGCCGGGCTTCGCCGTCGAGCCGGCTGGTGTGCCCCGGCCGTGACAGCTCAGCTGTCACGCGGACTACGCGGTTGGTCCTTCACGAAGTCCTGGACGCACGCTGATTGACGGCGACGGCTCGATCGAGCAGTGCCGGGTCGGCCAGGGTGTCGGGGTGCGCAAACATGAACCAGACCGCCTTGCACGCTTCGGCGATCGTCTCGTCCGTCACGGCGGCCTCCATGAGCTGCCTCATGGCGGACCGTTGCCGTTGGACCTCTTCACTTACCTCAGCTCCCTGAAGAATGTCCGTCCGGGCGACGTCCGCGCCTGCGGAAAGGGTCCATGCCGCGTCCGTGGCGACCTTCTGCAGGGCGAAGAAGCGCTCGCAGGGAAGGTCGAGATCCGGGTCGTCGGCGAGGTAGTCGGACAGACAGGCTGCGTGCAGTGCGGCCGAGGACACTCCCTGGAAGTACTTCGCGTTGAGGGACACCGCCGCGTCCCCGACACTGACCACACGGGCCGGAAGCCGCGTGAGCCCCGCGAAGTCACGCCTTCTGCTGGTGGCCTGACGAAACCTCACCACGTCGAGGACGACGTCACCGCCGGAGACCCTGCTGAACGCCGGCGGAAGCTTGTCGCAGAGCGCGCGGAATTCCGCGATCGACCCGGGAGGCTTGTTCCCCCCCGTGGACGAGCAGGCTGACCATCCACCGGTCGTTCTCGACCTTAACGACCAGACCCGCGGCCAGCCCACCGGGACCTGCGAAGAGCGGGTACTGACACGCCGTGAACCGCCGGTCCACGTCTGAGCCGACCCGCTCGACCACCGCGGTCGAGTAGTGGATGCCGGTCTGCATACGCTGCTGGTGCGGCCGGCTGAACCCCTCCTCCTCCAGCCAGTCCGACAGCTTGCTGGAACGGCCCATCGCATCCACCGTGAAGTCGACGGGCAGGATGTCCTCGGTGTCGTCCTGCACATACCGCACGGCACTCACCGCGCCTTCCCGGTACACAAAACCCGTCACGCGTGCCGTGTCGGCCGACACGTTGGGCAGATCGAGCACACGACGGCGCAACGCCGATTCGAGGAAGGGGCGACTGCAGAAAAGCATCTGCGCGTCGCCGGTACGCAACTGCTCCACGCCGTCGATGTACGTGTCCATCTCGTCCGGCGCGAGGAGAACTGCACCGGCGTCGCGCATCTCGCCCGTGATGCCGGGCAGCCGGCGTTCCATCAGTGCGAGCCCGCCCGGCATCAGAATGTGTGCCTGACGATCGTGCGGCACACCGGCGCGCGGCTGCCCGGTCAGAATCACCTCCTCGCGCTCGATGACCAGTACCTCGCGGGAGTGGTCGGCGAGGACGCAGGCGGCCAGAAGCCCGGCAATGCTGCCACCCAGCACACAGGCCGTCTCGAACAAGGCCGGCGTGGACTTCGGCACGTCCTGCCGGACAAGCCTGTCGAACACGGCGACGTGCGACTCGGCCACCTTCACTCCTACGCCTGGCGGCGGCCGAGCGGCCGCCGGGTTGGCCGCTGTGGGCCGATCACTGGTCGTGACCACACCCCCTCGGCAATGCTTGTCCAAGAAAGTAAATCTGTGCGTAGTTGCTTTGTCAAACACATTGCGCTCCACCGCCACGAAACCGCCCGGACCAGCGACAGACCGGGCCGCAACGTCGCTCGTTTAGGCCGCATGGGCCATATCTCGATGTCGGCGTGACGGTGTGCCTGGTGGTGTGATGCGTGGGCTCGTCGCGCTGGTGGGTGGCGTGGGGCGTCGCTCTTCGGGGAAGAGACGAAGGTCGACGGTGTGGGTGACGCGGGTGGTGGCCGGCTCGTCGGGTTTCAGAGTGCGGTAGCCGGCGGTGCTGCGTTTGGTGGCGCGGGGTGCGGCGCGTCCGGGGCGGGGCTTGACGGCCTCGCGGGCCAGGTCGTCTCGGACGTCACGAGCCTTGGCCGCCAGTTGGCGAGGGGGAAAAGTCCGCGCCGGCGGAACGTCGGGCAGCGGCGAGGGTCTGCTTGAAACTGATGTGTGAGACGGGGAGTTGGGCATCGCCGGCGGTCTCGACCGTCAGGTGGTGGATCGCCTGGTAAACGCAGAGCATGGCCCACAGTTCCTGCTCGACCATGGCGGGACTGTTCGAGCGCAGGGTCGCGGTGCGTCCGCCCCGTTGCTCGATCTTGATCCTGAGTTCCGCAGTTAGCAGTGCCGACTAGGACACGAATATGTGGGTTGACCTGCGAAAATGCCTGTGAGCACGCCGAGATGGCGTGTCACTAG
>NZ_JBHVCT010000141.1:0-9368 GCF_042803195.1 Streptomyces sp. NPDC057428 | reverse complement strand
CTAGTGACACGCCATCTCGGCGTGCTCACAGGCATTTTCGCAGGTCAACCCACATATTCGTGTCCTAGTCGGCACTGCTAACTGCGGAACTCAGGCCCTGGCGCACCTGCCTTCCGGGCACTTTCACGCCAACGCGGCCTGGCTCACTCTGTGGGCGATGACCTACAACCTGCTGCGGGCCACCGGCTCCCTGACTTCCGCCTTCCACGCCAAGGCCACCACCGCCACCCTCCGCACCCACCTGGTCCAGGTTCCCGCCCGGATCGCCCGCTCCGCGCGACGCATCACCTTGCACCTGCCGCACAACTGGCCCTGGCAACACGCCTGGACACACCTGTTCGCCACCGTCCACGGGCCACCCGACCCGGCCTGACAGCCTCTGACCACCCGCCCGCCAGGGCCTGACCGAAACCGAACCTGTGGAAAAGCTGGGCAGACCAGCGGCTACAACCTGCCCATGCCCAACCGTCGACCTGAAACCGGCTCGAAACCGGTCAGAAGATCGCTCCCCAAATCACGTCGGTGGATCAAGGCTAAGCAACCCAACCGCAGCCCCGCCGACCAGCCCGCAGCAGGGGCTGGTCGGCGTCTCCCGATGATTGGCGGTCACTCGCCGTCTACGGCATCCGGATCGCGCAGTGGTCGCAAGCCTCCGGGCAGGTCGGGGAGCTGGAAGGAGTAGCGGCCGAGCATCTCCTTATCTGGACACCTTCGCGTTCTTCGCAGGCATGGCCGAGTCCGAGCGCGAGTACATCCGGGAGAAGTCCCTCGAAGGCCAGGCCTCCGCCCGCGAACGCGGCCGGCATGGCGGACGCCCCAAGGTCGTCGACGACGACATGGCCGCATACGCCCGCAGCCTGCGGGCCAACGGCGTGCCCGTCCCCGAGATCGCCCGCAAGCTCGTCATCACCTCGGGCAAGAACCAGGGCAAGCGCCCCTCGGTCGCCACCGTCTACCGCATCCTCGCCGAGGACGAAGCGGAGAGCTGAACAGCCGTCAGGGATTCAAGATCAACTCATTGCCCCTTTGACCCGTATCTCGGCGATACCCCCACTCCCCCCACAACCGTCACGCAGCGTGCATGCTCCACGGGAAGTGAGCCAGAACCCGACTTCGGGAGTCACTTGAGCGAGTCCCGGATTCGAACGGCTTCCGCTTCGTGGCATCCCGGGAAGCAATCGCCTGGGGCCTCTTCCCCCGGGCGCCGCCGGAGGAGGAGAGACCCTCTTGATGCCACCAAGTTGTTGTGGAGAGCTCTTGCCCTAGCTGGATCAGGCTGTGGGGCGACGGCGGGCGCGGAGGAGATGGACTCCCTTCACGGCGTAGCCGGCGCCCACGAGGACGAAGCCAGCGAGGCCGAGCCAGAACCAGGATTCTGAGGCCTCGAGACTCAAGTACGCACCGCCCAAGAACAAGATGCTGCCGATCGAGTCCACCAGATCGAAACGTGCCTTGGTCCGCACTCCAGAGTCGAGTTCGCGTAGTCGGCGGATGACGGAGACGAGGCCGAGGAACTGCAAGAAGGTCAAGTTGAGAAAGATCCACTTGAACCAGTCGGGTATATCCACGGCGCGCACTGTATCGCTAGCCCGGAACCCTGGAAAATCGCGCGCCACCAGGAGTCGTTCGCGGCGTCGTGCACGGCGTCGTGCACGGCGTCGTTCGTGGAGGTCGGGTTGCTCATGGGGCTCGGTCCTGTCGGAGTACACACAAACGCGTGTGGCTGACTGTTGATCACTCGGGGAGCCGGCCCGGCTACCCCTTGGTCGCGCCTGACGTGCCGCCGCGGACGAAGTGCCGCTGGAAGGCGAAGAACACCAGGGCCACGGGGATGATCATGAGCAGGGTCGCGGCGAGTTTGAGCGGGTACTGGTTGCCCGAGCCGAGCTGTCCGGAGACGAGTGAGGCGACCCCGGTGGTGAGGGTGTTCAGTTCCGGGCTCTGCCGGGACACGATGAAGTGCCCCAGTTCGTTCCATGACCCCTGGAACGACAGGATGGTCAGGGTGAGCAGTGCGGGCCGGGCCATCGGCAGCACGACGGACCAGAAGGTCCGGAAGGTGCTCGCGCCGTCGATGCGGGCAGCTTCCTCGACGCTGACGGGGATCGACTCGAAGAACTGCTTCATGATGAACACGCCGGCGGCGTCGGCGAGAAGCGGGACGATCATCCCCGCGTAGGAGTCGTACATCCCGACCTGGTTGAGGACGAGGAATTTCGGGATGAGCAGTACGACGCCGGGCACGGCCATGACCGCGATGACGGCGGCGAACAGTGCGCCCCGGCCGGGGAAGCGGAGCCGGGCCAGTGCGTATCCGGCGAGGGAGTCGAAGAACACGCGGCCTGCGGTGACGAGCAGGGCGACAACGACGGAATTCGCGAACCAGCGCGAGTAGTCCGCCTCGGCAAGCCGGCTGAAGGCGGCTGTCGTGAAGTGGTCCGGCCACAACGACAGCGGGTTGTTGGTGGCGTCCGCATCGGTCTTGAAGCTCGTCGCGAGCTGGACGAGGAAGGGGTAGATGTACAGCAGCGCGACGACGATGAGCGCGGTGTAGCCGAGCGCGCGAGTGAGGCCGCCGCGCCACGTGCGGTTGCCTCTTCCGCGGGTCGCGTGCGTGCCGTCTGCGTGCCCTGCCGTGTGTGTGTCGGCGAGCTTGGGATGTGTGCTCATCGCGTGCCTCTGTGGACGTCGGCGGTGGCCGCCGGGCGGCTACGGTGGGTGGGCGCAGTTGCGTCGGTTCCGGGTGGTGGGCAGGGGACCGTTGCGGCGGTGCGGGGCATCAGGTCGTCCCCGCAGTCGGGCCGGACCCGGAGCGGGCCGCTTTTGCCGCGCGCCGGGTGGTCGCCCTGGCACGGGCCTCGTCCTTGTCACGCAGGACGAACCGCTGCAGCAGTGTCATCGCGACGATGATCGCGAAGAGGATGAAGGCGATGGCGCTGCCCTGTCCCCACTCGTTGTCGGTGAACGAGGACTGGTAGGAGAGGAACGCGGGAGTGAGTGTCGTCTTCGCCGGTGCGCCCTTGCTCATGACGTAGATCTGGTCGAAGACCTGCCAGGAGCCGATGAGTCCGAGGGTCAGTACGAGGAAGAGGGTCGGCTTGAGCATGGGCAGCGTGACGTGGCGGAACCGCTGCCAGCGCCCGGTGCCGTCGATCTCGGCGGCCTCCTCGACCTCGACGGGGATGTCCTGGAGTGCAGCGAGGAACATGAGCATGAACGTGCCCGCCGTCGTCCACACGACCAGGGTGATGATCGCGCACATGGCCACACTGGGCCCGGAGACCCAGTCCCACAGGGACAGGCCGCCGACGGTGGTGTCGGCGAGTGCGAAGGGTGGCGCGTCGGTGTTCACTCCGAAGGCGCCGAGGGCCAGATGGATGACGCCACGAGGATCGGCGAACCAGGACGGTCCGTCGACTCCTATCTTCGCCAGCAGTGAGTTGACCACGCCGCTGGAGGAGAAGATGAACAGGAAGACGACCGAGATCGCGACCGAGCTCGTCACCGACGGGAAGTAGTACGCGGTGCGGAAGAATCCTTTCCCTTTGAGCCGTCTGCCGTTGACGAGGAGAGCCAGGCCCAGCGCGAGAGCGGTCTGCAACGGGACGACGAAGAGAACGTAGTAGGCGTTGTTGCGCAGGCTCGTCATGAAGTCGCTCTGCGCCAGGCCGGGTTCGGTGACGATCTGCTCGTAGTTCTGCGCGCCGGCGAAGTGCACGCCTGCCGAGAAGGGGCTGCCCTGACCGTTCCAGTCGGACAGGCTCACCCACAGCGCCATGACAATGGGCACGACCAGGAAGAGCCCGAGCACGACGATGACGGGTGAGACGAACAGCCAGCCGGCGAGCCCTTCGCGCCCTCGGATACCACCGCGGGGAACCCGGGTGGGGCGGCCTCCACCGGCCGCCTCGGCACCGTTTGCACCGGTTGCCTTGCGCGGACCGCGCAGTACGGATGACGAGGCGGGGGCCACGTCGGTGCCGGCCGTCCGGACCGTGGCCGGGCCGCTGCCCGGGCCCTTGGCGGGCCCGGGATTCGGTTCACTCATCGCAGGTTCACTCTCGTTCTAATCGTGTCCGGACTTCCGGGTTACTGGCCTACGACCGCCTGCACGTTCTTCTGGAGTCGCTTGAGGATCTGCTTCGGGTCGGCGCCCGGCAGAGACTGAAGGCCGGTGTCGAAGTCGGCGAGCACCTGGTCGATCTTCGCGACGTTCACCGGGGCCTGGGCATACGCGGCGCCGTCGATGAATGCCTTGTCCTGCGGGAACTGGGCGACGTACTCGGCCTGAACGGACTGCCGCGACGGCATCACGCCGATCGCCTTGGCGAAGGTCAGCTCGGCGTTCTTCGCGGTCATCGCCTTGACGAAGTCGATGGCTGCGGCCTTGTGCCTGCTCTTCGCCGCGATGCCCCAGCACTGCGTGAAGGCGAGCGTGCCCTTCTTGCCCGCAGGGCCCGCCGGCAGCGGAACCGTCTTGTACTCGACGTCCGGGTAGTCGCTCTTCATGGCTCCGGCGATCCAGTTGCCCTCGATCGTCATGGCGGCCTTCTGCTTGCCGAAGGCTTCGCCCGGCCAGCCGGAGTCGAGCTGCTTGGGGTACTTGGCCGAGCCGTCGGCGAGCAGCGACTGGACGAACTTCAGGGCCTTGAGGTTCTCGGGAGAGTCCGCGGTGACCTTGGTGGCGTCCTTGTTCGTCAGCCATCCGCCGGCCTGGACCATGAAGGCACCGATCCGGTCGCGCGTGTCGCCGAGTGCCAGGCCGACCTGCTTGCCCGTCGTCAGCTTCTTCGCCACGGATGCCAGCTGCGGCCAGGTGGTGGGGATGTCGGCATCGGTCAGACCGGCCTTCTCCCACGCCGTGGTGTTGATCTGCAGGCCGAGCGTGGAGAAGTCCTTGGGGGCGCAGTAGAGCTTGCTCTTGTAGGTGAACGCCTGACGCAGAGCGGGGTAGAAGTCGTCCTTCCCCGGGAAGCTGTCGCCGTACGGCTCGAGGCTGCCCGCGCTCGCGTACGTCGCGAAGCGGGATGCGTCGACGTAGAAGACGTCCGGCGGGTTGTTCGAGGCGAAGCCCTGGCCGAGCTGCTGGCCGATGTCCTGGGCCTGGGTGACGGTGGCCTTGTTGCCGGACTTCGCCGCCCAGGCGTCGGAGGCGGCCGTGACGGCCTTCGTCTCTGCGTCGCCGCTGGAGCCGATGAGGACTTTGATCGAGGCGGGGCCGGACGAGGCCTGGCCGTCTGCCTTGTCGGTGTCGTCGAACCCGCTGCCACCACAGGCCGACAGACTGAGCGACAGCAGCACGGCGCCACCAACTGCCCAGCGGGTACGCGGATTTCTCATGATAAATCTCCTTGCAGAGACCGGCCTGAAGAGCCGGTGACAGCGGGGGGCCGCGTCCCGTCAGCCGCACTGCGGCTGTGAGCGGGATCGCGGTTGTGGCCGGCCGGGGGTTCCGGGGAGCCGCCGGGCGAGGTGAAGGGAGTGCGGGTGCTGCGGGGCCGGCTCAGCCGCTGGCCCGGACGACGAGCCGGGGCGGCAGCAGGATCGGGGTGGGCGGGACGCCCAGCGGTTCGGGAGTCGCCAGCAGTTCCTGGAGCATCCGCAGGCAGGCGGCGGCCGCCTCGTCGTAGGGCTGTGCCACGCTGCTCAGGCCGACGACCGCCGCGGTCGGGGAGTCGTCGAAGCCGACCACCGCGACGTCGGCCCCCGGACGCAGCCCGCGCGCGGTGATCTCGGTCCAGGCCCCAAGCGCCAGCGAGTCGCTCGCGCAGACGATCGCCGTCGGCGGACTGGGCAGGTCGAGCATCGCCGCGGCGGCCGTGCGGCCGGTGTCGAGCCCATCGAGGACGCCCACGTCGTAGCCGGCCAGGACGTCGATCCCCGACGCTGAAAGGACCGCGGACCAGCCGCTGCGCCGGTCGTCGCCGACCTCTGATCCATCCGGTCCTTCCGGCCAGCCGAGGAACGCGATCCGCTGATGCCCGCTCTCGATAAGGTGCCGGGTCGCGGCGAGGGTCCCTTGCGCGCCGTCGACATCGACCCAGCCATGCCGCTCGGCGGTCTCGGGTTCAGTCCCCCAGGGCCGGCCGAAGGTCACGAACGGCACCCGGCGCTCGGCGAGCCACGCCGTCCGGCGGTCGCCGGCGTGTGTGGCGTGCAGGACGAATGCGTCGACGTCGTGGTCGTCCAGCAACTGCTCGTACAGGGAGCACTCATGGTCGTCGTCGGTGGCCGTGAACACCACGATCCGGTAGCCGGCCTCCTGGGTACGGGCGGTCAGCGACTGGAGGAACTGGGCGAGCACGGCGCCGCTGACGCCGTCGCGCACCGGCTCGATGCGCGCGCCGATCAGACGTGAACGCCGGGTTCGCAGCGTCCGGGAAGCCTGGTTCGGGCGGTAGTTGAGCTCCTTGATGGCGGCCTGTACGCGGGCCAGGGTCTCCGGCCGGACCCGATGCGGAGCGTTGATGACGTTGGACACGGTCTGTGTCGACACGGAGGCATGCCGCGCCACGCTTTCGAGTGTTACTCGCGCCATCGCGAAGCCACCTCCGTAGGTTCACCGCGCCGCAGCGTATCCGCCTTCGTGGCGTCGCAGTGTGTTGCCGTCCCGCTTGGATTTGAACGTTAAATTTAGCGTTCCAATCGGTTACTGTGGCGATCGCCGCCCAGGCTGTCAAGAGTCGGCGCGGTCACGAACTGCCCCCACCAACGGCCCACGAGACAAAGGGCACCGGACGGAGCTTCCATGACTTCACCGCAGCGGCAGCCGCTCCTGCACGATCTCGCGGTCACCCTCGCCGCCCCGACCGTCGTGCTGTCCCGGCCGGACGGCAACCTCGACGCAGCCGCTCCCGGGGCCGCCGTGCACGGCCTCTTCCACGCCGACATACGGGCGCTGAGTCTGCTGCGCGTAACGCTGCGCCCCGACCACGCAACGTCCGGCGAGCACGCGAGGGAAGCTCCTCCCGCTGCCGGCGGGGACAGCGAGGCCGAAGGCGAGGCCAGGAACGCAGGAACACGCGCGGGCGAGGACTGGCTACCCGTCGTCGCGGTCATGAACGCGACGGACGGACCCGGCCGCAGCCGCTTCGTCGGCCTGACCCAGGCGCTCGGCGACGCCGTCCCCGACCCGACCGTCCGGATCGACCGACAACGCACCCTCACGCCCGGCCGGCTCACCGAACAGCTGACCGTCCGCTCCACAGCGACGAGCCCGGTGCATCTCGCCGTCCGCGTCGAGGTCGCCGGAGACCTCATGACACTGGAGCACACCAAGGCGGGTCTGCCGCCCTGCTCTCCTGCCGAGCCGACGAGCGAACTGCTCTCCGGCGCAGGCGTGTTGCGCTGGGGCGACGCCGCGGTCGCGGTCGCCGTCAGCGCCCCCGGCGCGACGCCCGACGCCGAGAGTTCCACCCTGACCTGGACCCTCACGGTCGAGCCCGGTGAGAACGTCGACCTGCACCTGGCCGTCGAGGTCTCCGACACGAACGCGGTCGTCACGGCCGCCGACCACAAGTCCACCTGGCATCGCCCGGACGTCACCGCCGACGACCACCGCCTGCGCGCCCTCGTCGCGCAGAGCCTGGACGACCTCCACTCGCTGCGCATGGCCACGGCCGAATCACCTGCCGACACCTTCCTCGCCGCAGGCGTCCCCTGGTTCTTCACGCTCTTCGGCCGGGACAGCCTGTGGGCCGCACGGATGCTCCTGCCGCTCGGAACCGACCTCGCACTGGGCACCCTGCGCACCCTGGCCGCCCGGCAGGGCACCCGCACCGATCCGGCGACAGAGGAAGAGCCCGGCAAGATCCTCCACGAGATCCGGCGCGGACTCTTCGACGACGGCCAGGGTCTGCGCCTGCCGCCGGTCTACTACGGCACGGTCGACGCGACCCCCCTGTGGATCTGCCTGCTCCACGACGCATGGCGCTGGGGCCTGCCCGCCGCCGACATCGAACCGCTGCTGCCGGCGCTCAAGGCGGCACTCGGCTGGATCGACGCCGCAGCCCGAACCGGCAACGGATTCCTGTCCTACATCGACCACACCGGAGCCGGACTGGCCAACCAGGGCTGGAAAGACTCCGGCGACGCCGCCCGGTATGCCGACGGCCGCCTCGCCGAAGCCCCCCTCGCTCTCGCCGAAGTGCAGGGCTACGCCTACGAGGCGGCCCTCGCCGGCGCGGCGCTCCTCGACGCCTTCGCGCTGCCCGACGGCGAACACTGGCGGACCTTCGCAGCCGACCTCGCCGACCGGTTCCGCGCCCGGTTCTGGGTCTCCGACCAACAAGGGCCCTACCCCGCCATGGCACTTGACGGCTCGGGCCACCCCGTCGACGCCGTCACGAGCAACATGGGCCACCTCCTGGCCACCGGCATACTCAACGCCGACGAGACCGCCGCCGTCGCCGCACGGCTCGCCGCTCCCGACATGTCCGACGCCTACGGGCTGCGCACGATGTCCTCCCGGTCCGGCGGCTTCGGCCCGCTGCGCTACCACTGCGGCGCCGTCTGGCCCCACGACACCGCCATCGCCGTCGCCGGCCTCGCCCGCACCGGACACCCCGAAGCCGCCGCCCGGCTCATCGAGGGCATCCTCGCCGCGGCGCCCGCCTTCGACTACCGCCTGCCCGAACTGTGGGCCGGCGACGCGCGCACGGACACCCCTGCCCCCGTCCCCTACCCAGCGGCCTGCCGGCCACAGGCCTGGTCAGCGGCAGCGGCCATCGCCCTCATGACCGCCCTGACCGGACTGGAGCCCGACGTACCCGCCGGCCGCCTCCACCTCCGGCCGACAGGCCCACTCCCCGTCGGCGCACTCACCGTCGCAGGACTCACCGTCGCGGGAGAACGGCTCGACATCGCCGTCGGCACCGACGGCCGGATCGAATCGGTTACGGCACCTGCGGGACTGATCGTGGAGGAACACACGGCGCCGCGCTCCTGAGGATCACGCCGGCCAACCGGTGCCACGACCGGTACGGCCGCCGACGGCGACCCGGCGGCGGCCGTACCGCCAACGGCAGGACCCAGTTGCCCAGCCCGAGCAGCGAGGACCCTCGCAACTCGGGCTGGGCGACCGACGGGTCGGCAGGGCGGTCCACGGTCGGCCCCAGGACCGGCGTTGGTACTGGTGGGCTCGCGTATTCAACTGTCGCCAGTTCTCGTCCTGGGCTGGGGATGGGTGACGCTCCGTGGCCGAAAAGGTTCACTTCCTCGGAAGACGCCTCGACGGTGTGAGCGCTGCTGTTTTAAGATCATGCGCACGCATCGCGTGTCCCTCTCTGTCAGCCTTGGGTGAGACGCCCCGCTTCGTCGGGTTAGCCTGAGAGGGCACGACAGGAGAACCACCCCCTCATGACCAGCAC
>NZ_JBHVCT010000140.1:0-9530 GCF_042803195.1 Streptomyces sp. NPDC057428 | reverse complement strand
AGGCGGACGACACGAGCACGGATCCTGCCGCACCCGCCCACCACTTGTCACATCGTCAGACAGTGACCCAGACCACGACCTTCTGAATGCTTACGTCACCGCCGCACCCCCATCAAATTCGAAGACCCTGATTAACGCCTCCCATATTTCCGGCTATTCCAGGCGCCACCCGAATCCTGCCAATGCACTGTAAGTGATCGATCGTCCCCTAACTAAGCTAAGACCTGTCCCGCAAAAGATCTCCGATTGGTGTGGGCGTGGGTGGTGACGAGTCGGGCCGCTTGCTTATGCTCCACCCTCGTCCGATGACATTGCCGTCAACTACTGGCCCCAACCAGCGTAGAAGCCCCGTCAGGACTCGCTGACGGGGCTTCTCTTTGCTGACGTTATCGATTCTCCTTTCGGAAGATACCGGCCAGTCGAAAAATCAGGACGCAGTGGCAGTAGAGAGCGATGGTTCGCGAACGGGTGAAGGCGTTGGAATGCAACAGCGACTACATTCCAACATCCTCATTACAGTGGCCACTGTGGTCCGCGGAGCAGCCTGAAGGGCGAGGAGAGGGCACCACATGAACGTCAATCCGTTCTCTTAAGTGGCCCGAATCTCGACGGGGTCAGAGCGCTGCCGTCATCTTCATGCCACTGGCAATGCGTCCCGTAAAGATAGCCAGCGCCTCCGTTAAGTGCGAACCACTTGCCCGCGATCCCGCTCAGGTCAATAGAATCTGGCGGGTGGAATTGCGGGTCTACGCAAACCTCAAGTCGGTTGTAGTCCATCGCGCCGTGAAAGAACCGAACGTTTGAAAAGAGGATATCGACTCGACTCGGAGAAGCATCGGTCAAGCTACGCAGGAGTAGTTGACGGTAGCTTACGGAGTAGTGCCAGATGCGAAATGGGCGACCCCAGCTAGCAATGATCTCCACTAGGAACCTCCTAGGTGTCGAGAGCCTGAGAAAATCTCACTCGTGATATTTTTTCCGCCCATATAGAAGGAGAGCCTATCGCTCCCAAGATTGCCAACCCGGAAGGCGCGCTCAAGGATCGCCATCTCTCGCTGAGTCGTGTACCAGTTGTCACCTTGCCCCTCCTTCACGGCGTCATCGAAGAGCTCGGCCGGCGTGCCCTTCTGCCCGTTCGTCATCGTGAATCCGTCAAGACGTACATGAATGTGCGCCTCGGGGTGTTCATTTGCAACATCGCGAACGTTAGAGAGAGCCCCGTCTCGCGTCTCGCCCATAAACTGGGTGTACCCATTATCTTTGGCGAAATCCTCTAGCCCGTTATCGCTTGTCCCGAGGGCCACATTCTTGATTTCTGTATTGCAGTTATGAACGAGTACCGGCGTGGCCCCCGCCAGCACATAGTACGTGTGGAGGTCGTTGACGGTGAGGTTGTGGACCGTTGCATCGGATGCCGTCCATCGTTCGATCGCGGTGATCTGGACATAGGCGCCGGCACTCGTGCGGAGCCACTCACCGATCTCCAGGTCAGTGGCGTCAACCCATGCACCGACGGCTTCGACCCAGAAGGGGTGGCTGTCCGTGGCTGTGACCGAGGCCGTTTTACCGCCCCTGTCGCCATCGGTGTCGATGGTGACCTTGACGAGGTGCTTGCCGCCCTCACCCTCGATTTCGGCAGTGACGACCTCGGCCGTCGTCTCCCCGGTCTCGGGATCCGTAGCCAACACCTTGTCGCCGTTTTTGACCTTCTCGATGGGTTTGGTCGACCCGTCGGCCATGACCACAGGGGTGCCCGGCACGAAGCTGTTCGGCTTGTCGCAGGACGGCTTTCTGGTGAACGCCTGCTTGACCCGCTGAGCGGCGCTCTTGACCTTCTCGTTGGTCTTGGCCGCGATCTTCTTGGCTCGTTGGGCGGGGTTGCCGGTTTTCTCGGCCGCCTTCTTCGCTGCTCGGGTAGCCGCCTCCTGGGCCTTCTTCTTGGCTGCCTGGGCCGCCCTCTTGGCTGCGGCCTTCGCTGCTGCGGCAGCCTTCCTGGCGGCCTCACGTGCCGCCTTGGCAGCCGCGATGATCTTGCGGGCCTTCTCCTGGGCATTGCGCCAGGCACTGATGGCGCTGAAGGTCTTCTCGACCGCTCGCCAGATCTTCTTGCCCTTGCTGAAGACCGAGGTCCACGGAATGGCGTCGATGATCAGGGAGCCGCAGGCCCACATGTCGCCACGTGAGAAGCAGCTGACGACGTCGTTCCAGCCGATGAACTCCTTGAAGACGGCCCATCCGACGTTGAGGATGATGTCGGACATCGACGTGTTCAGTTGCTGGTTGGCCCACGCCTCCTCTGCGGTCTCAGCAGTACCACCGCCTCCTCCGTCTCCCCCGCCACCGTCCATCATCAGACCGCTGGGGTCGGCGAAGGTGACAGGGTTGTTCTCGCAGTAGACGTACCCGTTCATCTGGACTGGATCAGCCAGATCGAGGACCGGGTCCGGAGATATGAAGCGGCCTGTCTCCGGGTCGTACTCCCGCGCGCCGAGATGGACGAGACCGGAGGAGCTGTCGTCTTCGCCGCCGATGTATCCCTTGTGAGACTGCCAGCCGGCGTTCTCCTTGCGGGTGACTCCGAAGGGGTCGGTCTTGTCGAACTTCACCGTGTTGCCCGGGGCGAGCTTGACGTTGATGTACGCGGTGCCGTTCTGGTCGGTGACCTGCATCGACAGTTGGTCGGCGCCGCCGCCTTGCTTGAACCGCATCACCACGGGGCCGCCGGCCTGCTGGTAGTAGCGCTCCGAGTAGTTCGGCGTCCCGTCCGAGTTCACCGAGACTGTGGCGTCCCCGAGGTAGAGGGTGCGGGTGCTGTCGGTAATCGCCATCAAGCGCTCACCGGTGGGCCCATAGACGTACTTCGTCTCGTCCGCCGGCGCCCACGACTGGGCGGACCCGTTCGCATCACAGGTGCCGAGCGTGAGGTCGGTACCCGCAGCCGTGTTGGCACCGGGAACCACCAGACACTTGCCCGACGCGACGTGCTTGAGCTTGTGACCGGACTCGACCGCCGTCCACTGCTGGGCCGCAGCTCCGGTGCACTTGGCGATCACGACCGCTGTGCCGTCAGTGGTGGCGCCGTCCTTCGGGACCACGCACTGGTCCAGAACCTTGAGCGCACCCTTGGAGGAGTCGGTGGGCGTGGCACCCTCGATCCGGAACTGCTGGGCACGGGTGCCGTTGCAGGAATAGAGCTGAATCGCGGTTCCGGCGACCGTCAAGGAAGAAGAAAGGTCAAGGCACTTACCGGAGAGGCCTGTCCAGGCTCCCGCGCCGCTTTCACCGAATCCTGTGACGGTTTCCAGTTTGCCGTCCCAGGTCCAGGTCAGGCCCTGCTGGTCTCCACCGTCGGTACGCGTCTCGGTGTTGCCCGCCTTGTCGTAGGTGCGGCTGGAGGCCTCAGTGACCTTGGCTCCCGCGTCCGTCAGGTAGGTGGACGACATCCCGGTCAGGGTATGTGGCTGAGTGCCGTCCGCCTTTCCGTAGGTGTAGGACGTGGTGGCGTCCTTCGTAGGGTCCAGGACCGTGGTGGTGGTACCCGCGATACCCAGGTAGTGGTCGACCTCGGCCTTGCGGTTGCCCATCGCGTCGTATGTGTACGACTTGTGGTATCCGTCGCCCGCCGCGCCGATGGTCGGGGTGCTCGGGGTTCCGTCTGCCTTCACCGCGCACGTCGTGTCGGAAGCCGTCCAGGCTTCGGTCATCTGACCGATGGCGTCGTAGCGGAAGCACTGGCGGTCGGTGTTCGAGTCGACAGCGTCCTCGATCTTGGTGACGTTGCCTGCCGGGTCGTACGCGTACGAGCGGACGTTGACCCTGTTGCCAAGAACTGCCGAGGTGTCACTGATGGACTCACGGTCGGTGTAGGACTTCGTCAGTTCACCGGTGCGCTCGTCGAACAGGTTCGTGGTCCAGACGCGGTTCGGGTTCTCACCCGTGACCGCACGCAGCACCTGGCCGTAGACGCTGTAATCAGTGTCCGCGTTGTACCAGTCGATACCGGACGTGGAGACCGGCAGGCCGTCATCGTTGTACCGCGTGACGATCTTCTCTGGAGACAGGCCGCCCGCCGCCGGCAGTGAAGCGGACTTCAACTGACCGGATTTGCTGTACTCGTAGGTGTAGGCGTACGTCTCCTGGAGTCCGTACTGCGCCGCGATCGTTGCCGGCAGCGTCAGTTTCATACCCGTCGGCTGGTACTCGGTGGTGTAGCCCGTGACGGTCTTGGTGTAGGGCAACCCATCCGTGTAACGGGTGGTCGTGGACGGGAATCCCAGACCGCCGATGACCTGGTCGTAGGTGGCGGACGTCAGCAGCTCGCCCGTGGATGAACCTTTCCGTTGCTCGGTCACGCGGCCGAGCTCGTCGTACTTCGTCCAGGTTGTGGACGGCCTGCTGTCTGTGGCCGTCTCGGGGCGGCCGAGCACGTCGTACGTGGTGCTGGTCGTGCCCGTGTCCGGGTCGGTCGCTGTGACCTGCCGGCCAAGCGCGTCGTAGGTCCAGGACCAGACGTTCTTCGATGAGTCCTCCGCCTTGACCTGGTCGCCGCGCGCGTCGAAGGAGTACGTGGTCGACCGGAACGCCGAGCGTGCCGCATCCGTGAACGTGTCGACGCGAACAGTGCGCCCCTGGGCGTCGCTCCACGTCCGCTGCGCCGCCCCGCCGAGCGGCGGAATCACGGTGGACCAGTCGTACCCGTACTCGTAGCGCGTCGCCTTCTCAGGCATCGTGGAGCCCGCCATGTACGGCGTCTCCGCGAGGACGCGGCCCTGGCCGTCGTACTTGTAGAGGGTGGCGTTCGGGATCTTGAAGTCGGAGTCGACCTCGAACATCACCGTTTGCGGCAGGCCGTCGGCGTAGTAGCCGTTGTTGGTTCGCGCGATGGTGCCGTTGGTGCTGTAGATGGTGTCGGTGATCAGCCGGCCGTTGCCGACGGCTGGTTCCTGGCGCTGGCGCTCGCGGCCGAGGCCATCGTAGAAGACGACGGAGTCGTCGTAGTCGGTGCCGTTGTCCTTCAGTGTGGAGCTGACGACGTTGACCGGCTCGCTGGGCAAAGTGTTGTAGGTGAACTTGACCGACGGCTTCTCGTCGGCGCTCTGCGAGGTGCCCCAGCCGGCGGTGGTGCGGCCGAGCGCGTCGTACTGGTAGAGGGTCGTGCGCCCGTTGGCGTCGACCTCCTTCAGCGTGGTGCCGCGCGCGGGCTCCAGGTAGGTGGTGGAGGTGTGCTTCTTCGCGTTCTCCTCGGTGATCGAGTAGACCTGGCCGGTGGTCGGCGTGTAGGTGGTCTTCTCGGTTTCGTTCTTGGCGTTGGTCGTCGTCAGCACGCGACCGTAGGAGTCGTAGGTGAGCGCGGCCGTCTGCTGCCAGGCGTCACCCTTCCCGTTGAGGGACCAGGTGGTGGTCGCCGAACCTGAGGTCGGGGTGGCACCGAACGCCAGGTCGTCGTAGGCGATACGGGAACCGGCGATGCGCGCGGAGACGGGAGCGGTCGGCGCTTCGGCACAGGTGCCGGCCGTGGTCAGCGTCTCCTTGTCGAGACCGATCAGGTTCTTCGTCGTGTTGTGGACGTAGCTGAGGACCGAGCACGTCTCGTCGCCGGATTTCCCGGTGTCACCGAGGGACTCCACGGTGAGCGGCAGACCGTAGGTGTCGTCGTACGTGGTGTTGGTGCGCAGCGAGTTGTCGGTACCCGAGGTGCGGGTGGTGGTGATGGTGTGGTCGTCCAGGACCCGGTATGCCTTGAGCGTGGGGATGCCGTCGGCCCGGGTGCGGCTCGCCAGCTCCACGACCTTGGGGTAGTCGACGGAGCGGGAGACCATTGTGCCGCCGAGCCCGGTGTAGTCGAGCTCCTCGGCGACCCGCCCTTGGAGGGCGAGGTCGTCGTCGGCGATCTTGACGCCGTCGTTGTCGAGGACGCTCACCGCGCGCTTGGAGCCACCGGGGAGCGGGTCCCCGTTCATGCCGCGGAAGTAGCGGACCTCCGACATGGACTTCGCACTGCCCTCGTACGCGTCCGTCGAGTCGGCGCCACTGACCGTGCGGACCCGGCTGAAGCCGCGCCACTGGTCGTAGGTGCGGGTCTTCTTCTTGGAGAACTCCGCCTGGTTCAGGGCCCAGGCGCCCTTCGTGTCACCTCCGTCGCCGTAGACGTACGAGGTGGTGACGGGCTCGACGCCCTTGACGCCGGGGAGTTCCTGGACGTTGTCGACGACGTACTTGTTGAACCACTCTATGGACTCGTCGGCCTTGTCCGGGTCGGGGTGCCAGTACGCCGGGTAGCAGAGGCCGGTGTTGGACTCGACGGCCGGGAAGCCGGAGCCGGTCTTGCATGCGCCGCTGGGTTCGCGGTAGTCGACGAATGTCTCGCCGCCGTACTCGCTGATGATCCGCTCGACGCGCAGCCGGTCGAAGGTCGGGCTGGGATCCTTCTCGCCCCGGCGCACTCGGTTGGGCATCGGCTGGGTGTTGGGCACGAAAGTCACCGGCCGCAGGGCCTGCGCCTCGCCGTCGGTGCCGTATCCGGTGCGGGTGATGGAGTCGAGCCAGAGGGCGGTGCCCTCGTCGGTGCGCTCGGACGGCAGCGACTGTTCCAGGGTCCAGGCGTCCACCTTGGAGAGTGTGGTGGAGCCTTCGGTGCGCTGGGTGGAGGCGGTGACCTGGGCCAGGCGCTTGCGGGTCCAGAAGGTCGGGACCGGCACGTAGCAGTCCTTGCCGGACTTGCACAGCAGGTCTGCAGGGGTGTCGTACCAGATGTGGTTCTTGGCGAAGTCGCCCGAGGTGAAGTTGGCTTCGGAGCAGGCGATGCCGTCCTCGACGAAGCAGCGCTCGTCGACGGCGAAGTCGACGCGGGCGAGCGGGGCCGCGCTGTAGAGGGTGCTCGCGCGCTGGCCGTAGTCGACGCGCTTGAGGTAGCCGCCCCGGTCGTAGGAGACCGGGGTCTTGAACTTCATGTTCTTGGCGTAGAGGGACTTCTCCTTCTCCCACCACAAGGACATGGCGCTACCGGAGGTGTCGACGACGTAGTCGAGGTTCCAGCGCCAGCCGCGGTCGCAGAAGGACTTCGCAAAGTCGGCGTCGTAGCAGTCCTCGCCCGGCTGGTTGCCGGAGACGGGGACGGTCAGGACGGAGTTGGTGACCGGGTCGTCGGCGGCGGAGCCGTTGTCACTCCAACCGGGGAGCTTGTGCCTGCCGAAGTAATAGCTCGTCCCGTCCCGGGTAGTGACCTCCCAGTACTCGCCCAGGGAGTCGCCGTTGCCGAGTGAGGTGTCCTTCAGCAGTCGCACGCGCGAGCCGTCCCCGTTGGCGGTGACCCACTCGTTGCCGGTCTCGTCGTCGTCCTTGACCAGTTCGGTGGTGGTGCCGCCGAGGGTGAGGGTCGCGTTGTCGGAGCCGTAGCAGAGGTCACTCGTTTTGCGCTTGGCGTTGTTGCCGTTCTCGGTGTCGTCGCGGCAGGCCTTGTAGGTCCGGGTGATCGAGCCGGGGTTGTACTCCCAGCCGTCGCCGATCCAAGACGCCTGGTTGTTGGTGGCCGAGGTACGGCCGTCCACACCCTGCGAGTTGTACCCGAATGCCAGACTCGGTGCCGGACCGCCGGGGACTGACGGCGGCGTGAGCTGGTAGGTGTAGGAGAACCCGCCCGAACTGCTGCCGGCTGTCCACGAACCGGCGCTGGCCAGCGGGGTCGCTGAGAAGTCGCCCTTCGCACCGCCGCCGCTGGAGGTGGCCATGAGGACGGACGAGCCGGAGTTGCTCGCCGCGCTCAGCGCGGCTGCCCGGGTGAGGGGGGCGGACCCGGCGGAGGGCTTGCGGTACAACGCGGTCGAGACCCTCCCGGTGGAGGTCGCCGACGCGGTGGCCGGGGCTGTACCGGCGTCCGTCAGGTCGGCGACGTCGAGCGTCGCCTCGATGCGCCGCTCGCCGTCGAGGACCCCGTCACCTTCGACGTCGGACTCCTGCGGGACGACGACGTTGGTGGTGTCCACCTCGGTCGGCTCCGCGCAGCCCTCGACATCCGGAGTGGTCAGGAAGCACTCAGGGAACTTGACGATCTGGAGGCGGTCCGCCCAGTTCGCTCCGTAAAGCTCCGCGAAGTCGGTGTAGTCGAGCGCGACCACCGCGTCACCCGTGGCACCCGTCGGCGGGGTCACCGTGAAGACCAGGCCCTGGACATCGGCCGCCGAGGACTCTGCCTGGCTCGCGAGAGCGACCTGCCAGTCGCCCTCCAGCGCCGTCGTCTCCTCGGCGGTGGCCGTGGCAGGAGCGCCGATCTCGATCGGCAGGGAGCTGATCGGCTGGGTCTCGCCCGGCGTCAGCCCATCCACCGTGCCGGTCGCCGGTGTGGTGATACCGGTCCCCGCCGGTGCGACGGTCTTCGTCGGCTCGTAATCCTCCGTCGGGGGCACCTCTGCCGTCGTGAGCTCGGCGAGACCGCCGCCGTCCTCACCGTCGGCGAGCTGCGGCTTGGGCAGGTCGACCAGGTCGACACCCGAACGGCTGCTCGGCGGCGGTACGGCGTACGAGCTCGGCAGCATGCCGATCGTCACGGCCGTGGCTGCGACAAGGACCACGCCTACACGCGCTCGCCTCCGACGACGACGCTGCTTCTCGGTGCCGGGGAGATACCCCCGGCCACTCCACGACTTTGCCGGGGCCCTGGGGTGCTGGCGAACCGCTTCGGACAGATTCCTGCGGCGAGCCTTGGGAACTTTCGCGGGGTGGCGCCAGCGCGAATTGCGGACGTTGAGGACAGCCACCACCGGCTTTCCGTGGTCGCGGATCCAGGCGGCGATCTTCTCGAACTCCATCTCCTGCTGAGACTGGCTGTCGAAGCACAGAAGTATGAGGTCGGCGATCTCGACTGCCTCGCGGGCCTTGGCCTCGAGATCGTCGCGGCTCTCGGTCCGTCCCCAGCCGTTGATCCCGGGTGTGTCGAACAGTCGGCGGTGTCGGTCGGATGTTCGCCGGGCGTCCGGGTCTGCCAGCAGACCTTCCAATTAAGGTCGAAGGGCTGCATGTGGCCGTGCCCGAGGGCGGCGTGCGAGGTCAGGCTGCAGAAGCCGGCGGCTTGAGCCTGGCCCTGCGCGGACTGCAGGCCCTTGCCGATCACGTCCGGCAGGGTGGCCGTCTTCTTGTCGTCCGTGGCGGGCGCGTGGCTGGCGGCCAGCGGCTGGTCGTTGGCGCTCTGCGCGCTACAGGGCTTGCTGCCAGCAGTGTCGGTGCCCTCGCAGGCGGTGAGCATGAGCGCGGCGATGGTGCGGGTGTGCACGATCCCCCCTGAGCGGATCCGCTGCTGAGGGACCATCATGCGACATGTGTGGCCTGAGTGAAGGCACTGTAACGGTGCTGTGACACGACGAAGCCCCAGGCGGGGTAGGGCCTTGCTCCCCCGCTAACGCAGCGGCGTCGACTTCGTGGTGGGGTTCGGCGCATGGGGTAGCTGCTGGTCCGCCCTGCGTCTCCACAGGTCCGCAGGTCTCGGACTCTCGGTCATGGGAAGGGCGGTTGCGACACCAGGCGCCTGGTGTCGCAAC
>NZ_JBHVCT010000139.1:0-9546 GCF_042803195.1 Streptomyces sp. NPDC057428 | reverse complement strand
TCTCCGCCACCGCACTCAACGTGGTCCGGCTCGACGCCTGGTGGACCACCGACCCACTACGCAAACCCCGCACCAGCAGACTCGAACGCCTCAGCTACCGACTCGCCACCTGACGAATTCAGCAACGGAGTCGGAGGGGCCTTCAAAGCCCAGCGGCTTGCTCTTTCGGTTGCCAGTCCGCCTCGGGCCAGCCGTACTCCACGAACCCGTCGGGAACCTGCCCACAGGGGGCGTAGACGCTGATGAACAGAGTCGTGGTCGAGTCGTTCCACTGAACGTCGACATGGTCGCCGCCTTCCGGGTTTTCGAATCGGAAGCCCAGCTGGCGGAAGGTTGCCCCTGCACGGTCGCCTTCGTGGGTGAGTCTCCAACCCTGCTGCACCAGCCGGTGGCGCACGCGCCGCTGTGCGGCTCGGGCGGTGGCTTCGGGGACGTCGGGCACGCTCCAATCGAGTCCAAAGCTGCGGACGTCGCTTCGTGCCTCGTCAATATGGGCGATGCTTCTCAGCCCGCGGTAGTAGCAGGCGCCGGTATCGACCCTGCCCGAGCCCGCGGCGTGCTTTTCGGGCAGCGCGAAGCCGTCGTACACCCCGTCGGACCGGTCCTTGAGCCGTTTTGCGACCGCGTCGGGGGCGGCCGACGGATACGGCGCGCCGTTCCACACGAAGTTCCCCGCCACCACGGCAGCGACTGACAGCGCCACGATCACGAGCCCTGTGACGGCATACAGGACGGGCCGCCCGGAGGCCCGGACTCTACGTATACGTACAGGGGTCTTGAACATGCATATGACGGTAGGCGTCAGCATTGCGCGACGCATGAGTAGCAGTACCCAGGAGAGTTCTGGAGCGCTCACAAAGTCGGGTGCCGAAGCGACTGAAGGGGTAGCGCCGAGGTAAGCCCAAAAGGGGCCACGGAATGATCTTGAAGTCCCGAGGGGCCTGGGATCACGGCTCTGGTGAGTCAGGGGTCCCAGTAGTTCTCGCCGAAAAAACAACGCTAAGCGGATGGGGCGTCCCTGAGCTGGGGTGACGTAGATCGAGAGCCGTACCGTGATGGTGAGGGCACCCCATCCCCCTCGTCGCGCGCCGCGCCACCGTGTGTGCCCTGCACGCCACACACCGGCGCCTGGTCTTCAGCCTCCTCGGCCATGCGCTGCGCCTCGGCGAACTCCGGCCCCCCGAACCCGCCGACCACTAGGCTTGATCCATGACCTCCGACGAGTCCACGCCCTACCCGGAACCCTCGCCGGAGGACATACAGGCTGACCCGACGCCAGGAGACAGCGACGAGGAAAAGTCCCTGCACCGGCGCATCGTTGACGGATGGAACGGCCTCGGGGTCGCTGGCAAACTGGGTGTGGCCGCTGCGGTGGCCGGAACCATCGTCCTCGTCGCCGCCGCCCTCCTCTCCAGCACCGACGAGACCGAGACCGAATACAACCCCGACCAGTTCGACGACAGCACCGGCCCAGAACCCGTCACCCGCATGTACACCAACCATGCAGGTGGCTACTACGTGTGCAGTCATACGGGGTGCAGCAAGAAGATCAACCACATCTATATGACCGATCACGACTGCTGCGGCCGGTGCTCGCGCGGCAGAGACTGTATGAAAGCCGCGGCGAGCGAATACGACGGTCCCGGCGGCTTCCCTCACACCTACTTCGAGGGGCTCCTGTACCCCGGCGTCTGCACGGTCTGCGGCGAAGGACCCGAAGGCCACCGGTCAGGCGATCCGAATCGCTGGCCGGACCGCTAGGGAAGCACTGAGCCTCGCGCGCAGAGCATCAGCCGCCGATACTGAGGCCCTGCGCCCGCATCTCGCCAATAGCGGTAATCACGGCCCTGGACGCGATGGTCTGCCGGTCATGCTCGACGTCCAGGCACAGCCCATCGTCTGAGGCATCCCCCAGTAGGGGCGTGACCCAGATAAGCGCAGAGGCCGCCAGTTCTTGATCTTGAGCCTCTGAAGTGCCGCTCACCGACGGCGGCCAAGGCTACGGAAGGCCCGTCACGCGCTGCCGCTCGAGGAGCGGCTGGAGGCGAGGGCCGCAAGCATCGAGGTGAAGTGGGCGATGCCCGCCCCGGGTGTCTGGGCCGACGAGGTCAAGGCGGCGCAGCGGGGCCCGGTTGACGCGGATCGCTGTGGTGGAGGTCGTCCGCGAGATCACGGGGTCCGAGTAGGAAAGGACCAGGAAACCGGTGTTGCTGTCAGAAATTTTGACAGGTCGTGATCCGGGCCATGTGTGCGGGGCGCGGACGGAGAATCGCCTCCCGCCCAGGGGGTCTGCGCGTACACCGCGTCATGCGTGCGGCAGCCTCGGGCCACAGGCGTCACACACGCTCATTCTCATAAATGAACGTCTGTGAGAGTTCCGCGAGAGACCCGGAAGCGATCACGTTTCCCCAGGTCGCCGTTCGCAAAAGCCCTCTCGAAACTCGCATGTTGTGCGAGGCGCTTCTGAGAGACTGCCGTTGTCCGGTGCCACTGAACGTTGACCGTTTGCCACTGAAGATGGACCGGTGACGCTCGGCCCCACTCTTTCAGGCTGTGCCTAGGAAGCGTCGTGCTCCGCCTGGACCCAGGCCAACTGTGCGTCGCTCAGCGTGGGATCGAACCCTTCCGGGAACAGCAGCATTCGCGGCTGCGGCCACATGTTCTCCGGCCCGTGCTCCTGGCAGTTCAAGGCGATGAGGTGCGGCCCTTCCCCACAGGACTCGTGCTGGTAGGGGCGGTCATGCGCCTGGCAGATATACCCGAATACGGCACAGTCGTCATCGTCAGCTGGTTCGTAGCAGCCGGGATCACTGATGACCACGGTTACCGGCTCCTGCCGGTTGAACCGAGGGATGGGCCGGGGATCACGCCATAGCAGTCGAGGAGGAAGCACACGCCCATCCTGCACCGCGATCGACCATGCGGATCAATCGCCTGCCGGGCAACATCGCCGAACGCTGGCGCTGCGGCCCTGCAAGCCGAGTCCCACGCGGTCAAACTTCAGTGGCAAACGGTCAAGGTTCAGTGGCACCGGACAGCCGTCATGGATCTCACGCCCGATCAGGCCGCATTGGCGGTAGAACGTCACGACTGTCCGAACTGTGACGCGCCGGCCGGCAGCGCCTGCCGCACCCGGGGCGGTAAGACCGCCGCGAAGTACCACACCCCGCGCTTCGTGCTCGTCCCCGCGCTCCGCGAGGAACTCGAAATCCTGGTCCCCGCCGACCGCCTCCCCGGCCGCGCGTGGAAGCAGGGAGCGGCGCTCGCCATCGTGCCCGCGCCCCGCACCGAGCGGCCGGTCCGGATCGGGTACGCCCGCACGTCGACCGCCCGGCAGGAACTGGCGAGCCAGCTCGAAGCCCTCCACCGGGCGGAGTGCCACAAGATCTTCTCCGAGCAGATCAGCACACGCATCAGGGTCCGGCCCGAGTTGGAGAAGGCGCTCGCGCTGGCCCGCCAGTTCAAGGAGGCCGCGCCCGAGACCCAGGTCATCTTCACCGTCCACGAGCTCAAGCGCCTCGCGCGCAACGCCGCCGAGCTGATGACGTTGTCCGCCGAGCTCCAGGCCGGCGGCATCCAGCTCGAACTCCTCACGGGCCCGCTCACCGGCATCTACGACCCCAACGGCATGGGTGCCATGTTCTTCGCCGTCCTCGCCGTGGCCGGGCAGATCGAGCGCAACTACATCCGGGAGAAGACCCTCGAAGGCCAGGTCATCGCCGCCTCCAAGGGCAACCACGGCGGGCGCCCGAAGGTCATCGACGACGACATGCTCACCTTCGCCGTCGCTCTCAAGGACAAGGGCGTCCCCGTCCCCGAGATTGCGAAGAAACTCACCATCAAGGTCGGTAAGAACGCGGGCAAGAACCCTTCGGTCGCCTCGCTCTACCGGGCCCTGGCCGAAGCCGAGAACGCTGCGGCGGACGACGCCCTGCCGCTGCGGCCCAAGCCCGTCCGCATCCGTCTGCCAGAAGACCCACTCACTCCCGAGGAGATCGACCTCCGCGAACGCCTCCAGTCCCAGCCCCACCCGAACACGGGGAACCTCAGCTAACGACCGTGATCAAGTGCTCAGCGTTACTGGCTGTTCCGTTGGTCCCCACGGCCGGAGACGCGGGAGGGCGCCTCCCCTGTGGGGGAGGCGCCCTGAGTGCCGTGCAGGACCGCTATTGACCGCGGGTCCTTCTGAGACCCAGCAGTAGTGCCGCCGCCGAGACGAGCAGCAGCGCGACGCGGGCGTCGATCGCGGCGGAGCCGAGCCGGGTCACCCCGCTGCGCAGCGCCGGCAGTTGGGTGACGCAGAAGACGCCGAGGCCGAGCGCCCACGCGCCGAACAGCCGGGGCCGGTCGACGTGCCGCAGAAAGGACGGCGCCCATCCGGAGAGGACGGAGACACAGCCCGCCAGGATGAGGACGCACCCTGCGGCGAAGGCGGTGTAGTCAACAACCCTGTTCACATTCACTCCCTGCTCACGTTGGGGTAGCCGAACCTGATCTTGAGCTTCACTCCCCGGTGCGGATTTTTGTACAGCGTCGACTGGAGCTTGGCGCTGAGCCACCAGTAGTAGGCGGAGACGACCCCACCGAGCGCGGCGGCCAGCGCGCCCACGCCCGTCGCCCAGGCGTAGACGCCGATCATCGCGGCGATCACCGCGGTCATCCCCGCGCGCTCGTTAAACCGGTTGACCACCCCCCAGCCCCGGGCGTTGGTCATGTCCATCTCGTAGCCCCACCAGTGCCAACCGTGCTTGTTGTAATTGTGCTTGCTGAGACCGGTGAGGTCGAGACAGGTGACCGGGTTGCCGGAGCAGTAGTCGTAGGCGTTGGAGTTGCCACCGTAGACCGCATCCCGGCTCAGGAAGCGGCCGGTCGTGGGGTCGTAGAGCCGGACGCCCATGAGCGTGTAGCCGCTGAGCGTGTCGCCCGAGCGGTGGTAGGCGCCCAGCCAGTCGTACCCGGTGCCCTCCGGGGAGTCGGCAAGCACGTTGCCGTACTCGTCGTAGTGCCGCACGGTGGTGGCCACCAACGTGTCCAGCGGCTGTTGCACGGTGATGTTGCCGTGCAGGTCGGACAGCTGGAGTACCACCCCGCCGGACGCCGTGGTGGTCGCGGCGAGCGACCCGGTGAGGTCGTGCACGTAACGGGCGACGGTGCCGCCGGTCACACTCCACGCCGGGCTGTCCGACAAGTCGCCGTAGTGGTTGGTCGTGGTGGTGCCGGTGCTCCAGGTGCCGTCCGTGCCCTGGGTCTGGGCCGTCTGCACGGCGAGGCGTCCGGCTGCGTCCAGGGCCCAGGCGGTGCGGCTGGTCCCGACGTTCTCGGAGGCGACCAGGTCGTTGGTGTAGTACGCCAGCGCCGTGCTGCCGTCGGTCTTGGTGCGGCCGAAGGCGTCGTAGGCGTAGCCGCTGTTCACCAGGCGGTCGGCCGTGTCGTAGGTGTACGACGTCGTGGTCGTGGTGGCGTCGTCGTCGGTACTGCTGCAGTTGTCGGACGTGTTCGTCAGCGCCGTGCGGTTGCCGTTCGCGTCGAAGGTGTACGCACGGGTCGTGCACCCGGTCGTGGTGATGTCCGCAGCCTGGGTGAGGCGGCCGGCGTTGTTGTAGGTGTAGGCGGACTGGACGGTGGTGCCGTCGCTCTGCGTGTGGCCGGCCCGGTAGCCGTCGACCGTGTAGCCGGCGGTGTCGGAGGCGACCGTGGTGCCGTCGGACGCGGTGTAGGAGCGGTCCGTGACCTGTCCCGCCGGGTCCGTGTCCACGGTCAGCGCGTAACTGCCGGGCAGGGTCTCGGAGGTCAGGGTGCCGTCGGCGTCGTAGGTGCCGGTGAAGGTGCCCGCGACCGAGTCGGTCAGGGTCTTGAGGTCACCGGCGGTGTCGTAGGCGTACGTCACCGTGGACGGGGCCGAGTCGGTGCGCCTGACCGGGCGGTCCAGGATGTCGTACGCGGTGGTGGTGTTGTTGCCCGAGCCGTCGTCGTAGGACATCTGGCGGCCCAGGTCGTCGTAGTGGTAGGTGGTGGTCTGGTCGTTGGAGGACTGGGTGGCGAGCTGCCCGTTGTCCTCGTCGTAGGTTGTCGTGGTGGCTGGGGTGCCCGTGCCCGTGCCGCCGGTGACAGCCTTCTTGGTGACGCGGCCTGCGGCGTCCACCGTGGTGGTGGTCGTTCGGGTCACGCCGCTCGCGGTCTCGGCCTTGGTGGCGCCCTGGCCCCAGCGGTCGTAGGTGTAGACCGTGGTGACGGCGTCGGACGGGTTGCTGCCGCCACCGCTGATCGACGCCGCGGGAACGGTCCGGCACAGCATGCCGTCCCACTCCACGGAAGCGCAGGTGCCCGTGGCGGTCGCGCTGTAGTAGGTGTGGTTCAGCGTGTCTGCGTCTGAGCCCGACGAGCCCGTGGTGCGGGTGCTGGCCACCCGGCCGGCGCTGTCGTAGGTGGCGACGACGTCGGTGCCGCCCGTGGCTGACTTCTGCTGACCGGTTGACCAGTCGTAGGTGTAGGTCACCGTGCTGGTGTCGGCGTCGGCGGCGTAGCCCGGGATCGCCGCGCCGGCCACCTTGGAGGTGAGCAGACCGGAGACCGCCGCGTCACTGGGCCGGTTCTCGTCGTAGGTGAACGCGGTGTGGGTGCGGGCCAGGACCACCGAGCCGGCGGCCAGAGTGGACTCGCCGGTGGAGCCGGTCAGTTCCTTGGCGAGGGTCACTTGGTACAGCGGCCCGTAGGTCTCGGTGACGCGTGTACCGTCGGCCGAGTACTCCGAGACGGTGGCCAACTGCTGGGCGCGGTCAGCCGTGGACACGTCGGCGAGGCCCAGCTGGGTCAGCTCGTCGGAGGAACTGCTCAGCGCCAGCGCGCGATTGGCGGCGGTAAGCTGGTCGGTGGTGTTACCGAACACGTCATGCTCGGTGGTGGTGATGCCCCCGCCGGGGCTCGCGGTGTTGGTCTCCTCCCCGCCTGCGTCGATGTAGGTGACGGTGGCCCGGCCGTACGAGGACGACGTCAGGTCGCTGCCGGTGCTGGAAGACGGGACGGAGTCGACCGGGAATACAGCCGTGGCGTCCGTCGGTGGCTCGCTCTGCGCCCAGGTGGCGACCGTGGCGGAGTCCATCTGGTACGGGGCCGTGGAACCGGACAGCGGCACGTCGTAGACGACCATGGTGGTGGCCGTGCCAGCCGTGGTGTCCGTGGTGCCCGCGGCCAGGGCCGGGCGGGACGCCTTGAGGAGCATGCCCTCCCCCGCGGTGAGCGCGGAGCCCGCCTTGCCGTAGGTGAACGTCCACGGCAGTTCACCCGCGGGGGTGAGGGTGGCGACGTGACCGTCGGCGTCGTAGGTGTACTGCGTCTTCAGCGCGGGGCTGATCCGCGGGTCCCAGACCTGGGTCAGATGCCCGGAGGCGTTGTACGCGTAGGCGGCGACGGTCTCGGCGGTGGCGGCGGAGGCACTCGGGGTGGTGGCCCACAGTCGGATCGCCTTGACCTGGCCTTGGTAGTCACCGGGCACGCTCGAGGTCGCCGTGGTGGAGTCAGCGTAGACGAACTCCAGGACCCGGCAGCCCTTGGCGGTCGGAGTGGCCTGGCAGATGGCCGCCTTGACCGCGCCGGTCGGCGAGATCACGTACTTCGGGCGGGCCAGCGTGGAGCTGCCGGAGACGACCGTCTCCGAGGCGACCGTGACCGTGCTGTCGTCGACCGCCGAGGCGGACGAGGACAGCGTCCAGGTCGTCGCCGTGACCGCGGCCTTTGTGAACACCGTGGTGTCGGCATCGGTGTCGGTGAGCGTGAACGTCGAACCGGTCAGACTGCCCGTCAGCGTCAGATCGGCGGAGTCGTCCTGCGGCTTCCAGCCGCCGCCGGACTTCGCGGTGAAGGCGACCGAGCCGCCGTCGCCGGTCAGCAGTTCGACCGAGGTGGCGGAGGTCTTGCGGAGCTGCGTGTAGTCGCTCGAGTCAGCCGAGACCGACGAGGTCCAGCTCGGCCCAAAGATCTGGGCCTGGCCCTCGGTGTCGTTGTCGTTGGCGCGCGAGGAGAAGGTGCGCCCTGCTGTCACCGCGAAGGCGGAGGCATCTGTATTGGATAGGGAGAAGTCGCCCGTGAGAAGGTTTACGCTGCCTGGCCCCACGTCGGTGGTGGGGGCCTTGCCTGCGTCGCGGTCGACCGTGACGGTGTTCGAGGGGGAGTTGTCACTGGTGGTGCCGTCGGTGAACACCGCCCGCACGTCCACCGCGCCGTCCTCCACCAGCGTGCTGGTGATGTTCCAGGTCAGTGCGGCCGGAACGCCGCCCGGTGCGCTCAGCGGCCACGCACCGACCGGCGCTCCGCCGGCGGCGACAGTGACATCGGTGGTAGGCACATTGTGCCAGGTGGTGTCGGCCTCACCCCGCCGGTACTGGTAAGTGACCCCGCTCTCAGTCGGCTTGCCCTGACCGGCCAGAGTCACCCGACGTGCTGGAGTGTCCCCGTCAGCCGGGCTGGTCAGCGCAGCCCCGGAGCCGGCGTAGAAGACATATGTCGTCAGCGCCGACACGTTCCCGGCCTTGTCGTGGGTGGTGCTGCTCACGGTGTGCTTGCCCGCGCGGAAGGTAATCGCGTCCGTCACCTTCGCGCCGGTGGTGGGCAGGGTGTGCGGGGCTGCGCCGTCCAGGGTCCACACCACGGAGGCCGCGTCGGTGGCGGGAGGTGTGAAGGTGAAGTCGGCGGAGAAGTCGCCCATGTCGTCCGGGGTGCCAGACCATACCCCTGCCGGAAAATCGGTCGAGGAGATGGCGGGCGATGCCGGCTTGGTGGTGTCGACGGTCAGGGTGTTCCATGCAGGCCAGGTTTTGCTTCCGTCGGTTGCGTCGCGGGCCAGCGCGCGCCATTTGTAGGTCCCTGCCGGCAGGGCGGGGGTGGTGTAGGAGCCGGTGGAACCCGAGGCCACCTGCGCGGAGTCACCGTTGGCGATCATCGTGGTCGCCGCGGAGTTCCACACCTCGAAGTGCATGGTCAGCTTGCCGCCGTCAGCATCGGTTGCCTTGGCCTGCAGCGTCGGAGTGGTGTCGTTCGTCGCCGCTCCGGTCGTCGGGGCTACCAGGGTGGCCTGGCCGGGGTAGGAGTTGTAGTTGACCACCAGTTTAGGAGCGAACCCTGCGGTGGTGTAGTTGGCGGAGCGGAAGCGGCGCCAGGTGGTGGAGTCTTTCTCGTCCGTGCTGTTGACCTGGACACCGTAGTTGGCGGTGCCGTCGGCCCATGCCTGAACGATGCTGGTCAACGTCCAGTTCGACCAGTTGGCCGGACAGGAGGCGTCGTATCCCCAGTGTCCGGTGTTGTTCGCCGCGCCTGTCGCCGTGGTGGAGGGGCGGGTGGCCCAGGTGACGGTGGTGGTGTCCAGGGGGGTGGTGATCCGCCGCACTTCGGTCGCCGGCCCGGTGGTGGCACAGGTGGCCGAGTAGTAGGAGTACAGCGACATAGTGGCCGAGGTGATGTCCTGCGTTCCGCGTAATTCGGCTGGTCTAGAGGGTCCGATGCGGCGAAGTGCCTGGTCAGCGGGTTCGGTGATGCTGCATGGGCCGAAAGTGA
>NZ_JBHVCT010000138.1:0-9728 GCF_042803195.1 Streptomyces sp. NPDC057428 | reverse complement strand
GGCGATACCGGCTCCCGCCACTAGCCGAAACTCGCTGACCTGCGCTGATGCCCAATTCGACTCATCGGACACCCACTGAGCTGCGGAACCCGGGTCGAAGGGCCGTTGGAATTAAGCGGATTCCACGTCACTGGTCTGTTGTCCTGTGGCTCCGCACTGGTCCGCACAGCGTGCGACGCCGGGCCGCTTTTCTCCGTCCCGGTGGTGCTCTCGTGCGGCCGTCGTCACGAGTCACCGCATCAGGACCCGGTCGGATTTCAGCCGGACCGTGGAGTGAAACGGACCGGGAGCGAGGTGACGCCGTAGAAGGACGTGATGTCGGGAAACCAGGTGACGGCCCCACGGTCGCTCACCCGGTAGTCGGGAATCCGGGTGAGCACCTCTTCCAGCATCACGGTGAACAGGGCCCGCACCAGGGAGGCGCCCAGGCAGTAGTGCGAGCCGGCGCCGAAGGCGAGGTGTCCTGAGATGTCGCGGTCGAGGTCGACGGTGTCGGGGTCGGCGAAGACCGCCTCGTCGCGGTTGGCCGAGGCCCAGCTGACGAAGACCCTCTCGCCCGCCCGCAGCGTACGGCCCCCGAGCTCGACGTGCTCGGCGACGGTGCGGGCGGTGCCCTGCACCGGCGACATCCACCGGAGGAATTCGTCCGCGGCACGCGGGATGAGGGCCGGGTCCGCGATCAGACGGGCCCTGAGCGACGGATGCTCCTCCAGGTGCAGAAGCGCCGTCGCGGTCAGGGAGGACACCGGGTCGATGCCCAGCAGGATGAGGTACAGCATCGACAGGATGTCCTCGTCGGACACGGGCTCGCCGTCCACTCTGCCCGCCAGGAGAAGCGGGAACAGACTGCGGTCCGTGGTGTCGGTGCCGTATTCGCGGCGCACGTCCAGTTCCTCCACCAGAGCCATCGTGATGCGCTGCGCGTGGTCGCGGGCCCCGGCGAGATCGTGCGGTGCGGCCAGCAGAGCCTGGTGGACCAGCGAGTCGATCTCGAACCAGCGGTCGTCCGGCAGCCCCAGATCGCGCATGGTGACGACGCCCGGCACCCGCAGCGTCAGCGCGGTGACGAGATCGCAGGCGCCCTCGGAGATGACGGAGTCGACGCTCTCCCGGGCCAACCGGCGTAGTTCCGGCATCCGTTCTCGCACCCTGCCCGCGGAGTAGAACGACGACAGCAACTTGCGAAACTTTAGGTTCCGCGGTGCGTCCTCCTCCAGCGGCACCAGTCTGCCGGTCTGTCCCAGAGGCGGAATGGTCACACCCTGAAGGGTCCCGTCGGCCAGCAGGTGCCCGGTGCGGAACACTCCGTCGCGCCCCGCCTCCGAGACCTCCGCATGCCGTGTCGCGACCCAGAAGCCACCCCAGGCCCCGCTCCAGGAGACAGGGCACCGCGACCGCAGGCGCGCATAGGCGGGAAAGGGGTCCTCGGCCAAGGCCGGGTCATGGCTGTCGAAGTCCTCGGTGCCCGGGTCTGCACCGCCGGCCCGCCCGGCAGGGCCGGTGCTCCCGGCCCGCGCGCCGCTGTATGGACACCCGCTGCCGTACGCTCCTTCGACACCGGAACCGGAACCGGCAATCGGGCCCGGCCGGTCACCCCGGTACGACCCGAGCTGGTCGTCTACGTCCACCTCTCCCTACCTTCCCTTGGTCTCAGCGCCACGGACATCGCCAGGGCCCGCCCTCCCCGTCGGGGCATCAACGGCGTCGCGCGGAGTCGGCGCACGCTCGGGAAGGCGGGCCCTGGACGTCCGGTGCGGGCCGTCGGCCGTGCCGGCCTCAGGTCCAGCTCACGACCGTGTGGGCGTCGGTGAAGCCCATGATGAAGGACACCGTGGTGCGGTTGCCGGTGTTGGCGTCCACCGCGTGGACGAAGGCGCCGTTGAAGGCGTAGACGTCGCCCTCGCGGATGTCCAGGCGCAGTTCCTCGAAGTCGGCCAGGGCCTCGGCCGTGTAGGGCAGGCCGGTCTGCTCGATGCCCAGGGCGTGCCGCGTCGCGTCGTCGGGGCGGATGTTCCAGATCACCAGCCGTCCTCCGGCGGTGTGCTCGGTGCACATGTTCACCGCGCAGATGTCGTGCTCCAGGACGCGCTGGATCTCGAAGCCGGCCTGGCGCGCATCCTTGCACTGTGCCTCGTCCTCGTGCGGGTCGAGGGAGAAGTCGCCCTCCTTGTCCCACGCGCGGATGAGTGCCGCGGACGCGGAGCGGCCGTCCATCTCCGCGACTCTCAGTGCGGCGCCCTCCTGCCGCAGGGCCTTGTTCACGCCCTGCCGGAAGGTGTGCCAGGGCGAACCAGGAGCGTCGATCACCTCCTGTACGTGGTCGGCTGCCTCGGCGGCTTCCCGGAGGTAGGTGTCGGCGCTCTTGTTCCAGTGGTAGGCGCCGACGTAGTGCGACGGCTCGCCCTCGCGGTGCTGGCGTGCGGGACTGGCCCAGAACCGCTCAGTCAGTTCCTTACGCGCGGCTGGAGGTATGACGTCCCGGAAGATCACTCCGAGCCTGCGGCCGTGCAGGACGTCCAGGACGAGCCCGTAGTCGAGTTCGCTGCGCTCCTCGAAGCGGAAGAACTCCGGATCGGCCTGTCGTCCGCTCAGCCTTACCTTGCTCTGCTGCATGGGTGTTCCCTCTTTCACACGTACACGAGTGCTCTCACAGGGGCGCGGCGTCCCGGACCGCGCGGTCCCGGCTCAGGGCCGCGGGACGCGCCGGGTGACGAAGGTGTCCCCGACCACATAGCCGTCGAGGTCGTGCTGCTCGCCGTAGCGGATCAGGTCGCTGGTGTGGTTGATGAAGCCGCGGCCGGAGAAGTTGAGCGAGGTGTTGCACAGCACGCTGAACCCGGTGACGTCACGGAAGGCCGTCAGCAAAGAGGCCACGGCCGGGTTCTGCTCGCGGGTCACGGTCTGGGCGCGTGCCGTGCCGTCGACGTGTGTCACGGCCTTGAGGGCCTCGGAGCGGACGGTGCTGAAGTAGAGCATGTAGGGGTCCGGGAGGGAGCCCTCGAACCATTGCTCGGCGTCCTCCTCCAGGCAGAGCGGAGCGATGGGGCGGTAGCCTTCCCGCTGCTTGATCTTGTTCAGGCGGGCGGTGGTCTCCGCGCTGAACGGCGCCGCCAGGATCGACCGGTTGCCCAGTGCCCTGGGGCCCATCTCCCACCGGCCGCGGGCCCAGCCGATGATGCCTCCGTCGGCGATGAACCGTGCCACCTCGCCGTAGTCCAGCGGCCGGGTCTCGTAGCGCTCCGGGTCGAAGGCGGCGTCCTCCACGAAGTCGTCGCCGGCGTACACGTCCCACTCCACGGCCGCCACGCCCGTGTAGTGCAGCTGAGCGTCGATGGCGGTGCCCAGCGAGGAGCCGCTGTCGTTCGGGCACGGTGGCACGAAGACCTCCGGGAACAGGCCGCATTCGGACCAGCGGCGGTTCCACTCGCAGTTCAGCCCGCAGCCGCCGGAGATCAGCAGCGGCAGCCCCTCGGTCAGGTGCTCCGCGGCATAGGCGTGGAACCGGTCGAAGATGGCGTCGGAGAACTTCGCCGCCAGGTCCTTGTACTCCTGCGACTCCACTCCGATGTTCCGGAACGGCGTCCAGTCCATCTCGTCCTTGCCCAGGGTCGTGATGATCCGCTCCTGCGCGAGCAGGAAGTCGATGAGCTCCCGCTCCTCCGCGCTGGTCCCGGTGCGTCGGGCGAAGCCCGTCAGAGCCATCTGCTTGCCCGCGTCCTGGAGCCGCAGGACGCCCTTGTTGGCGGTGAACTTCCGGTCGGCCAGGGCGAACAGGTAGGCGTACTTGTTACCCGGGTCGGACATGACGTGCCGCAGGTGGGTGACGCCGCCGCTCTCGTCGATGCGGTAGAAGGAGCCGATGTTGCCCTCCCACACCAGGCAGTAGTACGGCTGCCCGGCGGGGAACGGCGAGAGCCCGTAGGCGGTCATGATGTGCGAGCGCTCATGGGTGGAGGAGAAGACCCGCACGTCCGTGCCGAAGAACCGGCCCGCCTGGTCGGACACCGACCCTTCGCCGACGCCGAAGTAGCCGGTGCGCGAGGGCGGCTCGTCGGAATACGCTCCCTTCACCCAGCCGCCGACGGCCACCACGTCCGGCAGCCGGTCCAGCCGCTCCGCGGCGGCCAGCAGCACCTCCGCGGTCAGCGAGTCGTAGCGCGGGAATGAGTCCTTCTCCGCCTCCAGCGAGAACAGCAGGCGGCCGTCGTCGATCGCCGTGACCGCGCTGTCGTGTCCTTCCTTGAACGACAGGATCAACATGCCTCTTCACTCCTTCCGCCGGCTGGTCCTGTGGACGGCCGGTCTGCGGTGACGCCGTCGGTCAAGAGCCGCAGCAGGTTCTCGGGGCCCTTGATGAAGCCGTAGTGGCCGCCGTCGAAGACGACCTGATCCATTTCGCCGCAGGCCGCCCAGCCGGTCATCCGCTCCGGCTCCATCCCGACATCTCCGCTCCACCCGATCGCGGTGATCGGGCAGGGCAGCTTCGGCGGATCGGCCAGGTGGTAGCGGCGGTTGACCTCGATGTCGCCCCGCAGCACACCCAGGGTCATGCCGACGAACGTGGGCAGCGGGTTGCCGCCCAACTGCACGATCAGCCCGCGCAGCTCCTCGGCCAGCTCCTCGTCGTCCATCTGGAGATGACGGCCGTACGGCCCGTCCTGCGGGGCCACCTCGGAGGAGACGAACAGCCGCTGCGGCGGTCGCGAGCCGCGGCCGACGGCCTGCACCGCGGTCTCGTAGGCCGCGAGCGCCGCGCTGCAGTGGCCGAACAGGGTGTAGGGGACGTCCAGATGGGGTTTCAGGACCTCGGACAGGACGTGGCCCAGCTCCTGGTACGTCTCGAACGGCCGCTCCCGCAGCCGGTTCTCGCGTCCCGGCAGCTGCACCGGCACGAAGTTGACGCCCTGGTACTCGGACGGCCAGTGGCGGTACATGGACGCGCCGCATCCCGAATAGGGCAGCAGGAACACTCGGGCTCGGGCGTCGGGAAGCGGTTCTCTCAGAAACCAGCGTGGGGGTCGGCCGGCGGTCGGCATCGGCTGGTGGACCTCACCTTCGGTTCGGCTGACGGCGGGCGGCCACGGGTCAATAGGCGGCCGGGCGAGCCCGCGGCCGGGAGCGGGCGGTGATCGGCATCTCGGTCCAGCCGTAGATCGTGTTGGAGTACAGGCGCTTGCCCGGGCCGACCGGGACGATGTCGGTGAACCGGCTGAACAGCTCGGCGAAGAAGAGCCGCAGGGTCACCTTGGCCACGGTGTGGCCCACGCAGTAGTGCGGGCCGATGCCGAACGCCAGATGCTTGTTGGGGCGACGGGCCGCGTCGAAGGTGAACGGGTTCGGGAAGACGTCCTCGTCGCGGTTGGCGGACGGCAGCCACACCGCCACCGCGTCGCCCGCCGCGACACGGGTGCCGCCCAGCTCCACATCCCTGGTGGCGTAGCGGATGAAGTGCGTGGTGGGCGTGGCCCAGCGCAGCGTCTCGTCCACTCCGCCGACGATCAGGTCCGGCCGGTCGGCCCACTCCTGGAGGGCCGGTGTGCCCATGAGCTCCGCCAGGGTGCTCACCGGGACCTGGGCCGTGGTCACGTTGGCGCCGAGCAGCAGGCTGTAGCAGTTGGAGATGACCTCGCCCGCAGTGAGCGGGCGGCCGTCGATCTCCATCCTCAGCAGCAGGCTGATCAGGTCGTCGCCCGGGTGCGTGCGCCGCTCGTGGACGATCTCGTGGAAGTAGGCGAACAGGCCGCGGTGGGCCATGTTGAGCACCCGGTCGATGCCGCGCTCGTCGCGGTAGCGCGGGTCCTCCGGTGCCACGGACGCGGTGGTGAGGGCGACCAGCCGGCCCCAGTCCTCCTTGGGCAGCCCCATCAGCACGCCGGCCACGGCCATCGGCAGCTGGTTCGCGTGGGCCGCGAGGTCGTAGGGGCCTCCGTCGGCCAGCGGCGCCAGCAGGTCCGTCACCACCGTGCGGAACTGTTCCCGCCGCTCCATGGTGGGCTTGACGGCCAGTGCCCGCTGCAGCGGTTCGCGCAGCGACGTGTGCCGCGGCGGATCCGTCGCCGCCATCTGGTGGCCGCCCGCCGGGTCGCCCCGGCCCAGGAGGTAGAGCAGGGTGCCGCGTTGGGAGGTGAACGTGGCGTGGTCGCGCAGCACCCGGTCGATGTCCGCGTACCGGGTCACCGACCAGTACGGGTGGCCGTCCTTCTCGTGCAGGGCGACGGGCGTCCGGCGCCTCAGCTCGGTCCACGCCGCATGGGGGTCGCGGTCGCTGTAGAGCGCGGGATCGGCCAGGTCGGCGAGGGCTCCCGGGCCTGCTCCGCCTTGGTGCACCGGGCATCCGGCGGCGAGGGGCGGGGCCGACGTGTGGTGCGGTGAGACGGTCACGATCGGATCTCCCGTCCGGCAAGGGTCTCGCCCACGGCCTCGCTCAGCTCGGCGACGGTGGAGCGCAGATACAGCGCGGTGGCTGGTATCTCGACGCCCAGCTCCTGGTGCATGACGTCCAGCAGTTCGGCGGCCAGGAGCGAGTGGCCGCCGAGGTCGAAGAAGTCGTCGTCGATCCCGACGGGCGCGGTGTCCAGCAGCGCGCTCCACAGCTCGGTGAGGCGCCGCTGGAGCGGCGTGGCCGGCGGAACGTAGGCGTTGGCCACCGCGCGCGGCCGTGGGCCCGCGCTCGTGAGGGCGGAACGGTCCACCTTGCCGTGCGCGGTGACCGGCAGCGTGGTGTGCACCAGGATCGTGTCCGGGACGGCGTAGCCGGGCAGTTCGGCGGCCAGCGAGGCGCGCAGCCGTGCGCCCAGCCCCTCGTCCGCGGTGCCGCTCGGAACGGCATGGCCGACCAGGCGTTTACGGCCGGCGCCGTCCTGTTCGACCACGACGACCGCCCGGTCGATGCCGGACTGCCGGGCCAGGGCCGCCTCGACGGCACCCGGTTCCACCCGGTAACCGCGTACCTTGACCTGCCGGTCGGTGCGTCCGGCGAACTCCAGGTTCCCGTCCGGCAGCAGCCGGGCCAGGTCGCCGGTGCGGTACATCCGCGACCCCGGCGGCCCGAACGGGCAGGGCAGGAAGCGCTCCGCGGTGGCCGCGGGCCGGCCCAGATAGCCCCGTGCCAGGCCCCCGCCCCAGGTGTATATCTCGCCGGTGCTGCCCGCCGTCACCGGGCGCAGCGCGTCGTCGAGGACGGCGACCCCGGTGCCGGTGACGGCCGTACCGATGGGAACGGCGTCCGGCGGCGGTCCGCTGGTGGTCCAGCACGTCGTGAACGTGGTGTTCTCCGTGGGGCCGTAGCCGTTGGTGAACGTCAGACCCGGCCAGGCGTCCAGGAGTCGGGCCACGAGCGCGGGCGAGGCGACGTCGCCTCCCGTCACCACGTGCCGGAGACCGGCGAAGAAGGACAGCCGGCTCTCGATCAGCTGGTGGAGCAGGCCGGTGGCCAGATTGACCACGGTCACCCCGTGGCCGGTGACGGTGGCGGCCAGCGCGTCGAGATCGACCGGCCCCCCGCCGGGGTGCACCACCAGGCGACCGCCCGCGCAGAGCGCGCCGAAGATCTCCAGCGTCGACGCGTCGAAGGACACCGGGGAGACCTGGAGCACGGTGTCCTCGGGTGTCAGCCGCAGCCAGTCCTGCGACACCACCAGACGCAGCACGCCGCGATGGGTCACGCCCACGCCTTTGGGCGCACCGGTGGAGCCCGACGTGTAACAGACGTAGGCCAGGTCGTCGGCCGTGCGGTTGGTCCGTGCGGCGGCCGAGGAGACGTGCGCCGGGCCGGTGCGCGCGGGCGCCGTGGCCGGGGTCAGGGTTTCGACGGTGTCCGGCAGCCGTCCGGCGTGCTCGGGTGCCGCCACGGCCAGACGTGCCCCGGCGTCGGCGACCAGCTCCGCCAGACGCCGGTCAGGGTCGGCGGTGTTGAGCGCCAGATACGCGCAGCCCGCCTTCAGTACGCCGAGCAGCGTGACGATCAGGTCGGTCGAGCGGTCCATCAACACCGCGATGACGGCGTCCTCGTCGTGCACCCGGGTTCGCAGGCCGGCGGCGAGCCGCTCGGCGCGGGCGTCCAGGTCTCCGTAAGTGAGCGTCCGCCCGTCACAGGTCACTGCCGGCGCGTCCGGTACGCGGTGCGCGTGTGCGGCGACGCGTTCGTGGAGCAACGCCTCGCCGGCGTCCGCCGCGTGCGGGGCGGAGCCACTGGACACGGAGCGTGACTCCGCCGACGTGTCGGCCACAGTGCTGTCGATCAACTCCAGACCACCTCTCACCCTCCGAAGAGCGTGTCCGCCAGCGGGACGACCCGGTGCCGTTCCCGCGGAATCGGCTTCCGCGAAACGACTCTAGGCGTCGCCGACAGCCCGGAAATCCGTGGAACGAACGAACCCGGCACACATTTTTCGATGAGCCCTCATCATTATTTTGTTGGTATGGCCGCATTGAATTCGGGAGGGCGGCGATGGCAAAGTGCGGAATAGTCTCAGATCCCTTGACCGGTGTATCGCCGGGACCGGAAGCTGTCGCCTGAAGCAAGGTCGAACCGACCTCATCGCCGGTTCACCGACCGGTCGGCTCCTGCCGGAGCGGCCGCCATTTTTTGAAAGGTCCCTGAAAGGTAGACCGTATGCCGGTGCAGGATATGAATCGCGCGGACCGGGAGCTCGGGAAGGACCTTCTGCGAGTGGCGCGGACGCTGGCCGCGGGCGGCGCCACCGGCGACACCGTGCTGTCCGCTCCCGAGGCGAGGCGGCTCCCGCAGAGTCTGACCGCGGGCCTCGACGAACTCGTCCGGCCTCCCGATCCGCACATCGGTCACCGCGTCGTCAAAGGACTGCTGGACTGCGGTGACCCGGGCCCCACGCCACTGCACTGGCGGGCGAGCGACCCTCGGCGCAGCGCCGACCTCGACATCGCTCTGGCCCTGGTCGCCTCCCGTCTCGGGCGGGTGTTCGGCTGGCGCAACCAGCAGGACGGGCGGATCGTCCACAACATCCTGCCCAGTCCCGGTCAGGAGCGTCTCCAGGTCGGTGCCGGCAGCGTGGTCCCGCTCGCCTGGCACACCGAGGACGCCTTCCACCCGTACCGGGCCGACATCCTGCTGCTGGCCTGCGTGCGCAACCCGGACGACGTCGGCAGCAGACTCTCCAGCGCCACCAGCGCGTCCCTGACGGCAGCCGACGTCGCACAGCTGCAACGGCCCCTGACCGTCGTGCTGCCCGACGACAGCTACGCCGACCGGGAGGCGGAGCTGCGCCGGCAGATCGGGATCGCCACGCTCTGGCACCGCGAGTACGGCGCTCTGGGCATCCGCTACGACCCCTCCTACATGCACCGGCTCACCGACGACCCGGACTTCATCGCCGCCTTCGACCGGCTCGGTCACGCTCTGGAGGCCAACGGCCATGTCGTCCCGCTGGAACCGGGCGACCTGCTGATCATCGACAACGACGCCGTGGTGCACGGCAGGCTGGCCTTCACGCCCCGGTACGACGGCACGGACCGCTGGCTCAAACGCGTCCTGGTGCGATCACCACGGCCGCGCCCGGCCCGCGAGCGGCAGGAGCACGGATACGACCAGGAACAGGTCGACGCCCACGCGGGATGACCGGGCGGCGACGGGTCTGGAGTTGAACAGAACTCCGGTCCGGCCGGAACACCTGACGGGCACGTCGTGACGCCGGGTGCGGGCCGGCTGCCGCCCTGGCTGCGGGCGGTCGTGCCTCCCCCAGTGCCTTGAG